>CAZXAF010000013.1:0-15937 GCA_964638905.1 uncultured Dehalococcoidia bacterium | reverse complement strand
CGCCACCGATCGTAATCAGATAAGCGATGCCGAGCTCGCGGAGCGCATGGAGGGTACGCTGAAGCTCCTCAGCGCTGCGCGTCGGGTTGGAGCGAGAGGTGCGCAGGATAGAACCTCCCTGGAAGTGGATTTGGGAGACATCGGGGATAGTCAGCGGACGCACCCTATCGACACGTCCCTCCATCAGGTACCGATAGCCGTCGTAAATCCCTATGACTTCCAGGCCGTTATTGACGGCCTCGATAGTCGCAGCGCTGATGGCGCTGTTGATGCCGGGGGCCGGTCCCCCGCCGACCAGAATACCCAGACGACCCTGCGTTCCTGCCATACCGACCTCACCCCGCTACATGAAAAGCACGCCCGATGTGGGTTGCCACCATCGCGCAAGCGTGCACGCTACTAATGCAAGCAAGCACAATTTTACCACCTCCTCCGGAGCCGTGGGAAACGAGGAGCACGCAGGGGAGACGGTTTTGCGATCGCAGTTTCACAATAATAGGAGACTCTATTAAGCCCCCTCGCGTTACATGTCTTGTCAACTCTCGCCGCTGCGAGTAGGATTGGACTGGCGCATTATTGCTGGAGCGGCAAGGTGGCGGTGAGCTATCGCCAGCGGTGGCTATCTGTCAAGCGGCTGGCGGAGATGGCCACCACGAGGGATAGAACACGGCCGCAAATCGCGAGGCGAGATGCGTCTGGTGGTCAGGAAGGTGTTGGGGGCTCATCGGCGATCATGATTGGCGGCGCTCCCCTCGAAGAGGGGAAAGGAGGATACCCATGCAAAGCCACCCCGTAACGCAAGATGACACCAAGCGACGCTCACGGCGGTCGTCGGACGTGCTGCAAGACCTCCTGAAAACGTTGGACAGCGAGCACTCCGAACTGGTAGCCCAGCGCGAGTACGTCCAGGCCAGGCTGGACTTGGTCGAGCGACAGAAGAGCAACCTTCAGGAAGTCATCGACATTGACCAGAAGCTGGCTGACCTGGACAGACGCAGCCCTGCCAAAGCGGAGACCCCCAGCGAAAGCAGCTAATGACCTCCAGCTGAGGCGGTCGTTACCAGACACCAGCCCGCCACTGTTGAGCGTCACAGGCCGTTGACAGGCGGGCCAGTGCCGGATAGGATGTCGCCGCCCCAGACGCGGTGGTGAGGTGGGTTTGTCGCGCGTTGGTTTGGCCGAGGGGTAGATAGTCGTCCGCCTCCGCCGACCTGTGCTGCTCGCTCCGCCGACTGTAGTTGTTGGCAGCGGGGCTGAATCTCTCGCGCCACAGCGTGGGAATGGCTAAACTATGTCTTCCCCTGGAATGACTTTCTCCATCCGAGAGGCCACCGCCGCCGACAATGAGGCGCTCCTGGAGCTGGAGCGCAGCTCGCCGCTGGAGCTGGGGGACGTCGAGATTGCCCTCGACCGTAGCCCTGACTACTTTGCCTGCCTCTCCCTTCAGGAGGACTCGCGGGTGATGGTGGCCGAGGATGCCGGACGGCTTGTGGGCACTTGCGCCGCGGCCCGGCATTCGGTGCCCCTGCTGGGTACACAGCGCTCCCTTCTCTACATCCAAAAGGGGCGCACTCTTCCCCAGTACCAGCGACAGCGCATCAGCAGTCTGTTGGTTTGGGCCCTGGTCGAGTCCTGGCAGCGTAGGGGGACAGCCATCGACTCCCCCTACTTCTTGATCAGCATCGATAACAAGACTTCGCTGACCGCTGTCCAGCGGAGCGGCCTTCACCCCTGGCCCAGGGGCGTTCATCTGGTGGACATCGACACTGACACCAACCGGCAAGCGGCGGTTCCTGCCGTGCACGTCGGGCCCGAGCGGATCCAGGAGGTTGTCGCCCTCCTGAACCGCACCCACACCGGCAAGGAGTTGTTTGCACCCTACACCGAACAGCGGCTCCAGGCCCGCCTGGGGCGCATCCCCGAGTACGGGTGGCAGAACTGGTGGGGCATCGAAGGAATGGATGGGCGTCTGGTGGCCGTGGCTGGCCTGCTCGACCTGGGCCGCTGGTGGCGGATAACGCGGCGGCTGAAGGCCAGCGGCCAGGAGACCACGACCAGCGCCGCCGCCGTATTCGACTTCGGCTACGCTGAGGGCGGCGAGGAACACATGGCGGATCTGCTCTGTGCTCTACTGGGAGTGGCCGCGTCCTGGGGGCGTGACGAGCTATCCATTTGCCTCGAGCCGGAGGACAGCCTGTATCCCCTTCTGCCCACCGCCCGCGCCGGCGTCATCTTCCGCTTCTTCATTCTCGGGCCTGTGCCCTCGGCCCACGAGATGGGCCGCCTCTACCTGGACCCAGTGTACCTCTAGGCTGCCGTTTCCCTGTCGCTGCCGCTCGACGCCATCGGGCAGTTCGCCACCTAGCCTTCGTCTGAGCGAGTCCTGCGCCGTCGACGTTGACAGTCGATGGCCGGTAGATTCGGGGCAAATAATTTCTTAAATGTTGGCCGAAAATCGGTAGAGAAAAGCCGAACCTTTTGGCGGCCTCGAACGTAATAGTATGTGGGAGAGGAAAAAGGGCCGCACCCCCTTTGAATCCGACCCCGAAAGATAGGCCCGCCCCTAGAGGGCGGGCCCTGGCTTTTATTGGCGGACCGCCTCCGCCTAGAGCTTGCCCATGACCTGCTGAGCGGCGATCTGTATGGCTTCCCAGGCGGTGGCGAAGGGTGGCGCGTAGCTCAGGTCGAGGGCGGTGATCGCCTCCACGTCCATCCCCGCGTGCAGAGCAGCAGCCAGCACGTCTATGCGCTTGGCCGCCGTCTCCCTGCCCACGATCTGGCCCCCCAGCAACCGCCCATCCCGCCGATCGGCTATCAACCTCACCCGCAGATCGGTCGCGCCGGGGTAGTAGCTACCGTGGCTGGGATGCTCGATGGTCACGCCCAGCGGGTCGAATCCGGCCTCTCGAGCCTGAGGCTCGGTCAGCCCGGTGCGGGCCACCTCCAGGCCGAACACCTTCACCGCCGCTGTCCCCACGATGCCCTTGAATACGGCATTGCCCCCTGCTGCGTTCTCCCCGGCCACGCGGCCCTGCTTGTTGGCGGTCGTGCCCAGGGGCACCCAGGCCGGTTTTCCAGTCAACAGATGATGGGCCTCAGCCACATCGCCAGCGACGTAGACGCCCGACAGGTTCGTCTCCATGCGCTCGTTGGTAGCCACCGCTCCCGTGGGGCCAAGGGCTATGCCCGCCTGCTGAAGGACGGCAACGGCCGGTCGGGCCCCCACGGAGACAACGACGATGTCAGCGGGATACTCCCCACGGGAAGCGACAACCCTCTCTACCCGCTGGCCACCCTCCAGCCGCTGGGCCATCTCCTCCTTGTGCACGCGAACCCCGTGGTCGGCCAACTCCCGCTCTATCACCTCGCCGATATCGGGTTCGACGCCGGGGAGCACGTTGGCCGTAGCCTCGATGAGGACTGTCTCCAGCCCGGCCTCGGTCAGCGCCTCGGCTATCTCCACGCCTATGTAGCCGGCGCCGATGATCACCGCATGCCGAAGGCCGCCTTCCTGGAGAGCGGCCTTCATCCTCCTGCCGTCGTCGATGGTGCGTAGGAAGAAGACATTGCCCAGGCCGATCCCGTCTAGCCTCGGCCGCACTGCCTCGGCCCCTGTGGCGATGACCAGCTTGTCGTAGCGCCAGGTGAAGGCCCGGTCCGTGCGGAGGTCGGCCACCTCCAGCGACCGCTGCTCATGGTCGATGCGCCGCACCTCATGCCTGGTGCGCACCTCGATACGGCGCTCCTTCTCGAAGAACTCCGGCGTGTAGACAATGAGGGACTCGTGGGAGGCGATGACGTCGTCCACGTAGTAGGGAAGGCCGCAGAGAATAAAGGATACGTAGTCGCTCTGCTCGAAGACCGTTATCCGCCAGTCCGGCCGCATGCGCCGCGCGCGAGAGGCGGCGGTCATCCCTCCCGCACCGCCGCCTATGACCACAAGGTCGCTAACAGACTCTGCTTCGGCGGTCATCTCCCTATCCTCTTGGCCACTATACTATGCTACGACCTCCTGACGGGGAAGACGCTTTGCGGTGGACATCCCTTGCGCCGTCCGGACATCGACTTCCTACGCCGCTTCCTGCGGGAGCCTCAAGGCAGCGGTCCCTCTCCTACAGCGACGACTCGTACTGGAATCGGCAGAGCACCCGAATTGAGCTGAATGACCAGAATACGCCCTTCCTCCACGGCAACACCTGCGATCACAGCCCTGCCGCCGCTGATCGCCGCCATGATCGTGGGCGCGGAGATGATCTCCTCGTCCAGAAAGATGCCCAGAGGCAGGCCAACCAGGCGGCTCGTAATCTGCTCGAAGAGGTCTGCACCCTCAGAGTTGAAATCGATGGCCACGACCGGCTCAGCGACCATCATCTCCACGCTGGCGTTCGCCTTGAGGAAGTGGCCGGTCAGGGCCTTCTCCTTGCCATCGCTGCCGATTCCTGTCGCTGGCACCCACATAACGTTGCCCGTGGGCTGGGTCTGGCCGGAGGGCACGCAGAGCCACTGATGCGTGTCGACGGTCGGCACTAGGTTGACCGGTCTGGCAACATCCCCCGTTCCCGTCAGGTCTGACGGGACGGTAAAGGACTCACCTGTTTCACCAATGCAGACAAAGTTGCCTTCCTCGTCCCGTTGGGGCTCCTTGAACTCCAGCATCGCGGTGCGGCCCATGAGGTCGCGGGCCTCCTCAGCCGTGATTCCTGACAACTCGAGAGCCACGCGGTTTGTGCCCTGCCGTTGGATGTCCCGCACCTCGGCACCGAACTCTTCGGCGCGTCGCCGCATGATTGTCTCCATATCTTCCATGGCGTAGTCAGCTTCTACGTCGGGTGGCAGAGCGCTGGTGTCAGCGTCCAAGATCACATAGCTCGTCGCCGGAGGCTCACCCTCGCCGCCGCAACCGCTCAGCAGTACGGACCAGACAACCAAGGGCAGCACGAGACAAACGATGCGTCCCATCGCAGCTCCAGACGTCATCCCAGCGCTGCTATCCTCGCACACCATCACAGCGTCCCTATATTACTCCTAGACGCGAGGGCCGGCCAAGCAACGTCCATCATCCTGAGGTCTCGGCCTCCAGCCACTCGAGGTAGCGACGGCTTCCCATCTGCACAGGAAAGGCGAGGACCTCGGGAACGTCGTAGGAATGGACCTCCGCTATGAGGGCTTCTATCCTGTCGTAGTCGGCCGCTCTTGCCTTGATCATGCATACCCATTCCTCCGCCTCCTCTATCCTGTCTTTCCACCAGTACTTGCTCTGAACCGGACCGACAACCTGCACACAAGCGGCGGCCCGCGCCTCGAGAAGGGCTCGGGCTATCTTGTGGGCAAGGTTAGGGTTATCTGTTGTTGTCGCCACCTGGATGTACTCCGCCATGCTCCGCTCCTTTCAGCAGGGCCTTCGGCGATACCCTACCGCCCTCCGGCAAGCGAGGGCAACCCTTCAAGCGCCCACCAAGCACTGCGGCCTGGCCGCGTCACTTGCTGACCGTTGGCAAGGTCGGTATGCTCAGATCACGGAACGTGCAGGCTGCGTACCGCTCCTCGCGTTGACCGCCGGCTTCGCGCGCTCATATACTGCTGTCGTGCTGGAGATGGGAATCTGGGGTCCGTACGGGAAGAGCTCGTGATGACTAGGAACAGCGAACTAGACGTGACGCCGGTCGCCGCCCATATGAGCCCCTCTTTCACCCTGGAGAGCTTCGATGGCCTCGCTTCCTCCTGGCCAGACCTGAGCCACCGCCTAAGGTGGGACTCTGTCTTTGTACTGCCCTCGTGGATGTCAGTGTGGTGGCAGGAGTTCGGTGCCGGAGCCGAGCTGTATTTGGGCGCCGTCAGGCAAGGGGAAAGCGTCATCGGCATCGCGCCTCTTCTGGTGAGAGAAGATGTGGCCTCCTTTATCGGCAGCGCCGACGTCTGTGACTACCTGGACTTCGTTGTGGCGCCGGGAAGAGAGCACGACTTCTTTGACACCCTCCTCGAGAGCTTGCGGCAGAAAGGCATAACCCGCCTGGACCTGAGTTCCCTAAGGCCCGACTCCACGGCAGCCACCAGCCTTGTGGGCATGGCAGAGAGCCGAGGATATGAGACCTCCTGCAGGCAAGAAGACGTCTCTTTCGAGCTCGACCTGCCGTCTACCTGGGACGAATACCTGGACATGCTGGCCACCAAACAGCGCCACGAGGTGAGGCGCAAACTGAGGAGACTGCAGAAGGCGGGCGACGTAGACTACCGTCTTGTCAATGATGGCGAGGCTCTTCCCCGAAGCCTGGACATCTTCCTGAAGCTGTTTCGGGAAAGCAGAGAGGACAAGGCGGCGTTCATGACTTCCCGAATGGAATCCTTCTTCACGTCGCTGGCGGAGACCATGGGCAAGGCCGGACTGCTGAACTTCGGCGTCCTGGAGCTCAACTCGTTGCCTGTGGCCGCAGTCATGTGCTTCGACTACAAGGACACCGTCTACCTTTACAACAGCGGCTATGATCCCAAGTACAGCTCGTTGAGCGTGGGGCTGCTTTCCAAAGTGCTGTGCATCAAAGACAGCGTTGAGAGAGGAAGGAAAAGATTCGACTTCCTGAAAGGGCGCGAAGCATACAAACGTCAGTTGGGCGGCAAGGAAGTCCCCATACACAACTGCCAGATAGTGCTGAGCTGAACTCGATCTGCCCGTCGGCGCATCGACTCGGATCAGGGAGAAGAAGGTTTCGGTGGCGGCAGAGCAATTGAAGATAGCCATGCTCAGTGTCCACAGCTGCCCCCTAGGGAGATTGGGCGGCAAAGACACCGGCGGCATGAACGTCTACGTCCGGGAGCTCGCCCGCGAGCTGGGGAGACGCGGCCATTCGGTCGACGTCTATACCCGCGCTCACGACCAAACGGACGACCAGATCTACGAACTGGGCGACAATGCCCGACTCATTCATCTGGAGGGCGGAGACGTTCAGGACATGGACAAGCTGCTGGTCTACTCCTATCTTGGGGACATCCTCTCCGAACTGGAGTCATTCAGAAAGCGCAGCGGCCTGCAGTATGACCTGATACACAGCCACTACTGGCTATCCGGTTGGCTGGGAAGATGCGCCCAGCGTTGGTGGCATGTTCCCCACATCACCATGTTCCACACCCTGGGCGCGGTCAAGAACACGATCGGCGTGGGCGAGGATGACCCCGAGCTTCGCATATGGGCCGAAAGAGAGCTGGTCAAGGACTGCCGCCGCATCATTGCCGCCACGGAGAGCGAAAAGGAGGACCTGATCCGCCACTACGATGCTTCTCCCCAGACGATCAAGGTGATCCCCTGCGGCGTGAACCTCGACCTGTTCCGACCTCTGGACAAGCGGGTTGCCCGTCGACGGCTAGGCTTCGATGACGACAGCGTCATCTTGTTCGTCGGCCGGATCGACGCATTGAAGGGCTTAGACAGACTGTTGTTGGCGATGACGCATCTGGAAAAGCGGCAGGGTCTCAGGCTGGTGGTCGTTGGCGGCGATGATAACAGCGAGCCTGAAGTGCAGAGGCTACAGAGGCTGTCCGAGGAGCTGCACATTCAGGATTCGGTCACCTTCGTCGGCCCGGTAAGACAGGAGGAGCTGCCCTATTACTACAGCGCTGCCCAGGTCTGCGTTATCCCCTCCTACTATGAGAGCTTTGGGCTGGTAGCCCTCGAATCGCTGGCTTGCGGGACGCCGGTGGTAGCAGCAGGCGTGGGCGGCATCGAGAGCATTGTTCGCCAGGGCGAGACCGGCTATGTGGTGGAGGACAATGCCCCCCTTCGCCTTGCGGATAGGATGGCTGCCCTTCTTTCCAGGCCAGACGGCGATGGCCGCTCTGCCAGCTCGATACGGGCGTCAGTACTCAGGTTTGGCTGGCCAAACATCGCCCAAGCGATAGTCGAAGAATACGAGCTGGTGCTTGGGGATTACGTTGCCCCCGTATGCTAGTCCACGGCCTTTTCGTACCAGACGCTGGTCGACGAAACCTTGAACCCCGCGGACTCATAGAGAGCGCAGGCTGCTTCGTTCTCGCTATCCACCGTCAGCTCGACAACTTCGATGCCTTTGCTCTTAAGATGGGCCAGTCCTGCCAGGAGCACCCGCTTACCTATGCCTTTGCCTTTGGCCCGGTACTCGGGCTCCACCCCTAGCATGTAGATCCGCCCCTTGTTCGTGGCTCCAGCAGCCCCCTCCCCCACGTTTGTCCTTGTCCAGCAATAGCCGACGGATTCATCCCCCTCGCAGACCAGGATCACATCCTCAGGAGAGCGGTCCATCGCATTTAGGCGGTAGACAATCTCTTCCACAGTGTTGGGATTATATCCCCAGGTGTCTGCGAAGGCCCGATTCTGCATCTCGGCCAGCTTGTCCTCCTCGCCGCGCTGGAGATGGCGACAGGGAAGAGTGAACCCCTCGCCCTCCGGCGAGCGAACGCCGGAAAGCTCCAGCCGCAGTTCGAGGAAACGGCGGACAAACCTGAACCCCAGGTTGGACAGCAGACGCTCGGCGACCACATTGTCTTCTGACACATTGACGTGGGCCGCCCTTGCCCCCAGCTCTCCGGCACGGCGGATAGCGTGACGAAACAACGCCGTGGCCACGCCTTTCCTCCGCTGCCGGGGATGCACCAGGCAATCGAGCACAACGCGCCCGATACCCAGCTCCGGCCTGACGTCCATATAGCCGATGACCTCTCCGGCCACCTCGGCTACAAACAGGTCCCGTTCGGGGAGATAGCCTGGCCGACCTAACCTCTCAGACAGGGCCTGCGGCGAAGTACGTCGTCCAGTTGGCTCCAGCTTCTCGACCTCAGCGTTCAGCCGGACGTAGCCGCTGAAGTCCTCGGGGCGGAAGTTCCTGATGGCGTAAAGGGAATTGCTCATCCTGCTTGGGTGTACTCCCGTGCCAATTGTAGCAGCCTGGCGCATGTCATAGAATTGATACTTGAGATTGAGGAGCCTGTTATGACGACCAAGCCGGTGCAGGTAATGGTGGTTACACCCCATCCAGACGATGCGGAATACGGCGTCGCCGGAACGGTGGCTCGCTGGGCCCGAGAAGGCAAGGAGACCCTATACGTGGTGTGCACCAACGGCGATAAGGGCACCAGCGATACCAACATGAAGCCGGAGGAGCTGGCCAAGGTCAGACAGCAGGAGCAACTGGCGGCAGCCAAGCTGCTGGGGGTGAGGGATGTCATATTCCTGGGCCTTCCAGATCAGGGCCTGGAGGACACGCCCGAGTTCAGGAAGGAGATCGTCCGCCTAATAAGAATGTACCAGCCGGAGATAGTGGTTACCGCCGACCCCTACCGACGCTATATCTGGCACCGCGACCACCGAATCACCGGCCGCGTTACGCTGGATGCCGTCTTCCCCTATGCCCGCGACCACCTTTCCTACCCCGATCTGCTGGAGGAAGGCCTTCAACCCCACAAGGTCAAAGAAGTACTGCTCTGGGCCTCAGAGGACCCCAACTACCGCTCGGACATCACCGATACCTTCGATACCAAGGTCGCTGCCCTGCGCTGTCACAAGAGCCAGATAGGACGAATCCCCTCGCCAGAGCTGGAGAAATGGCTGAGGCAGCGGCACGAGGAGATGGCGGACGGAGAGGATTTCCAACTGGCGGAGGCCTTCCACCGAGAGGAGATACGGTGGTAGGCCGTCCCTCCTGCAGCAGCGTCAGCTAGGACGAAAGCCAGAGCACATCGCCGCACAGGCCGGGATCGTGAGGCCGAGAGGAGAAGACGGCGAACTCCTCCTTCTCCTTTTTCAGAACTGTGGATTCACCATGGCCGGGATGCACCTGGGTATCGTCGGGCAACACGAAAACCTTGCTGGTTATGGACTCGATTATCTGCCGCAAAGCCGCTGGCGACCCCGTCCTGCCTGGTCCGCCGGGGAAGATCGTATCTCCCGATAGCAGGTATCGACCCGTCAGGAAGCACAAACTGCCGGGGGTATGGCCCGGCGTATGCAGCACTTTCAGCTCTATCTTGCCGAAGGATAGGGTATCACCGTCGTTCAGCAGGATTTCCGGCGGCGAGGGCAGACCCCTGGCGTCCAGCGGGTGGATGGCTACGGGAACGCCTAGCCCAGACTTCAGCTCGGAGAAGGCCCCCAGATGGTCCGAATGGCTGTGGGTTATCAGTATGTACCTGGGATTGGTCCCTTTCAGACGCTCCAGGATCTTGCCTGCCTCCGCCGGCGTATCCACCAGCACGCTGTCTCTGGTCGCTCTGCACACCAGCACGTAGGCGTTGGTGCCGAAAGGCCCTAATTCAAGCTTCTCGATCTGGACGCTGTCATCCTTTGCTACAAGCACCATTCTCGGAATTCCCGCCAAGCGCCCTAAGCGATGCCGAGCGCCCGGCCCAAACGCCGCTTATGCAGCCCATCAATCGAAGACCACGGTCTTGTTTCCGTAGACCAAGACCCTGTGCGCCAGGTGCAGCGACACCGCTCGGGCCAGAACAACCTTCTCCAGGTCCCTGCCCTTCATGATGAGATCCTGCACAGAGTCCCGGTGGCTGACCCTTGTCACGTCCTGCTCGATTATCGGGCCCTGATCCAGTTCCTCAGTCGCATAATGGCTGGTGGCACCGATTATCTTCACGCCCCGTTCGTGCGCCTGGTGATAGGGGCGACCGCCGGGAAAGGCGGGGAGGAAAGAGTGGTGGATGTTGATGATCCGGTTCCGGAAGCGCCTCACCAAGTCGCCGCCTATTATCTGCATGTATCTGGCGAGGACTACCAGGTCTACTCGCTGCTCCTCGAGCAATTCGATCTGCTTCTTCTCCTGCTCGGCTTTCGTCTCGTTGGTGATCGGATAGTAGTGGTACTGAGGCCCGAAGGTTTCGACCAGTTGCTGCAGGTCCGGATGGTTGCTGATCACCAGAGGGATCTCCGCCTGGAACTCCCCCATCCGCTGCCTCAGCAGAAGGTCGTGGAGGCAGTGCTCCAGCTTGGACACGAAGATGGCCAGCCGCGGAAGGTAGTCCGAGAAGTGCAGCTCCCACTGCATGCCGAACTTCTCGGCGATAGGCCCAAACGCGTCGATAATCTCAGCACGGGGGATACGAAAGCCGCCCAGCTCCCACTCTATGCGCTGGAGAAAGAGGCCGGCCTCAGCGTCCACATGCTGATCGGCGTGGACTATGTTGCCGTCATTGCGGTAGATGAAGTCCGATGTCCCCGCCACCAGTCCCTTTTGGTCGCGGCAGGCCAGAAGCAAAACGGCGGTAATCGTGTCCTTCGCCATCACATGAGCTTTCGGCAGCTATTATACAACTTCTGCCGCACAAGGCTGTGTTGATGACCGTTTTGGGCATTGGCCGCCGCTCTGTACGATTTGCAGGCTGTCATCGACCGAGGGAAGGCGTGCGTAGTGGCCAGGGTTTTCGAGCAGTCCTATCCTGTGCGGTGGCCGGCCTTCGCTGCCCTCAGTTCCTCATATCCGGCCACTGCCAGTCGGCCCAGAGGGCAAGCTCGTACATTGCGAACACTCCCAGCGCAAATCCCGTCCAGCCGATCACGCCGCCCAGTCTGAGGGCCATCATCGCCGCCAGGCTCGCGAGCAGGAAGCCGATCACTTCCAGCGTGACCTTCATGTACCACGGGGGACAAGATCTGCCCGCCATGGGTGTCCATCCTCCGTCCAGACCGGCACCCAAAGGCTAGCATAGATTATGTCACGTAGTCAATGTAATTCTGGTGTTCGAATGCGGACAGTTGGTGAACGCGCTCGGATAGAGGCTTGGGACAGGTTGCGCTTGGCCCCTGCTACCTGAAGGAGCGCAGTTCGCCGAAGGGCTCCCACTTCCCTCGGCCGTCCTCCACCTTGGCCTGGAGCAGCATCACGGATTCGATGGCCAGGTGGTCGGTCGGGCTAAGGGTGATGGTGACGCCGGGCAGCATCAGGTCGGCCTGGTAATCTTCGAAGGAGTGAACGGCATCCATGAGCCCTTCGCGGGTCCGGTTCTCACAGCTCTTGCTCAAGGCCTCGACGGTCAACGCCGCCACCTCCTGGCCAACCATCGTGAAGCTGCCGGCGGGCATCGTACCGTACTCGTTCTGGATCCGGTGGTGTTCGGCCACCGCCGGGTCATCAGTCCAGCTCGACAGCTTGTTGAACCCAGGGATGATAACACCTTCCATCATCTCCGGCCGCACATAGTCAAAAATCATCGGCTCCACGTTGCCGTAGTCAAGGAAGAACTGAGGGTGCCACTCCAGGCGGTCGGCCTCCTTGATCAGCTGAGCGCTGATTGGGGGGCCACTGGCGCTAATCACTATTTCTGCCCCGTCGTTCTTCAGGTTGGTGACCTCAGACTGGATGCTGATGGCGGTCAGCTCATAGCTCTCTTCGGAGACCAACTCGTTCCTCTCGGCATCCAGGCCGTTCTTCAGGCCCTCCAGCACATCCTGGCCCCAGTCGTCGTTTTGATACAGAATGCCTACATTCTTGCCGGGCATGTTCTCCGAGATGTACCGACCGAAGATCGTCCCCTCAATGTAGTAGTCCAGCAGCAAGGGAACCGACCAGGGGTGCTTCTCCGGGTCGGCCCCAAACTTGTGGGCACCCGACATGATCCACAGGTCGGGCACCCCCCTCTCGTTCAGCTCCTCCCAGACCGCTGCATGAGCGGCTGTCCCCACGCCGCCGATGATGGCGTATACCTTGTCTCGGTCCAGCAGCTTGGCGACCGCCTCGATCGCCCCCGCCGGCAGATACTGGTCGTCCTCCACCTTGAGGATCACATCGCGGCCGCAGACGCCCCCCTGCTCTTCATTGAGAGCGGCGAAGAAGGCTTTGGCCCCGTCGATGACGGATGCGTACACCGCCCCCCAGGTGCCGCTGAGCGGGGCGTGCATTCCCAGAACTATGTCCTCGATCGGCGCTTCGACGACTGGTGGGGTGACCGTCGCGGTGGCGATGGCCGCCGGCGTGGGAGTGGCAGTGGGAGTACGTTCCTCCTCCTCGCCGTCCTCGCAGGCCGCCACCAGCAAGAGCCCTGCCATCAGGGCCACAACAACCGGCAGGTACCGCCATAGGAAGCTCATGGCTCGCCTCCCACGAATCAGCTTTTGCGTCCTGGATGCTACTCGCAGCCGCTACGGTTGTCAAGAGGACAAGCTAAGCCCACCCGTACCGTCGCGCTAGCTCGAGGGAGGGCCAATCCCGCCTTGACCCGCCGCGAAGGCGCACTTGGCATGTCGCTCGTCGCCACCGGCGCCCATCGCCGGCTGGTTCCGGTTCCGTCAGGTGGCCTTAACCCCTGCTATTGCTCCCTGAAATCGATTATCTCGTCGCTCATGTACTGCCATTCGCCCTTGCCGTCCACCACCTTGGCCTGCAGCAGCATCATGGATTCGATGGCCAAGTGGTCGGTCGGGCTAAGGGTGATGGTGATACCTGGCATGGTTATATCGCCCTGGTAGTCCTTGAAGAAAGTGTTGACGGTATCCATCAGCCCTTGCCGCGTCAGGTGGTCGCAACTGTTACGCAGAGTCTCCCACATCAGAAAGGCCGCCGCGTAGCCGGTGATCGTGAAATTGCCAGGCGGTTGCTCACCGTACTTGTTCTGGATCCGGTGATGCTCGGCCACCACCGGGTCATCGGTCCAGGTCGACAGCTTGTTGGCCTGAAGGGTGATAACCCCTTCCATGAGCTCCGGCTGGCCAACATACTGGAACATCATCGGGTCCGAATTGACGTAGTCAATGAAGAACTGGGGATGCCACCCCATGCGGTCGGCCTCCTTGATCAGCTGAGCGCTGGTTGGAGGGGTGCTGGCGCTGATCACTATTTCTGCCCCGGCGCTCTTCAGGCTAGTGACCTGAGAACGAATGCTGACGACGGTGATCTCATAGCTCTGGTCGGCCACCAACTCGTTCTTCTCGGGGTCCAGGCCGTTCTTCAGGCCGTCCAGCACATCCTGGCCCCAGTCGTCGTTCTGATACAGAATGCCCACCTTCTTGCCGGGCATGTTCTCCGAGATGTACCGACCGAAGATCGTCCCCTCAATGTAGTAGTCCAGCAGCAAGGGAACCGACCAGGGGTGCTTCTCCGGGTCGGCCCCAAACTTGTGGGCACCCGACATGATCCACAGGTCGGGCACCCCCCTCTCGTTCAGCTCCTCCCAGACCGCTGCATGAGCGGCTGTCCCCACGCCGCCGATGATGGCGTATACCTTGTCTCGGTCCAGCAGCTTGGCGACCGCCTCGATCGCCCCCGCCGGCAGATACTGGTCGTCCTCCACCTTGAGGATCACATCGCGGCCGCAGACGCCCCCCTGCTCTTCATTGAGAGCGGCGAAGAAGGCTTTGGCCCCGTCGATGACGGGCGCGTAGGCTGCCCCCCAGGTGCCGGTAAGGGGGCCGTGCATCCCCAGGATTATCTCCGTGTCAGTGACGCCCGGACCCTCGCCCGGAGGAGTGGGCGTCTCGGTCGCCGTGGACGTGGCGGTGGTGGTAGGCCCCGCCTCTTCCTCCTCTCCGCAGGCCACTGCCAGCATAACCAGGCATATGCCAACGATCAGGGTCAAGACGACGGTTGCGATCTTCATCACGGCACCTCCATGAGTCGGCCCCGCTTTACACCCGCAATCCTACTCGCGGCCGAGATCATTGGCAATAGGCGAAGTGGGGGCAGGCACGAACCACACGACGGCGTTGGCCAGCGCGCGAACGGTCGGGGCTTACAATGCGCGGCGGGCCCGTCAGCCGCTGTCCCGCTGTCGATACTGGAGGGCCTCCGCCACCTGGGCGGTGGTTATCGCCTCCGAGCCGGCCAGGTCGGCGACGGTGCGGGCCAGCTTCAGCACACGATGGAAGGAGCGAGCCGATAGGGCCAGCTGGTTCATCGCCAGCCGCAAAAGGGACTTGGCGCCATCCTCCAGAGCGTCCTGACAGTATTCCCTGACCTCCAGGGGAGTCATCTCGGCGTTGCACACCAGCCTGGTGCCGGCAAAGCGCTCCTTTTGGCGCGCCCGTGCCTTCTCCACCCGCTGGCGTACCTGCTCTGAGGCCTCGCCGACGGCCTCGTCCGCCAGCTTCTCGTACTCCACCCGCGGCACGTCGGCAAAGATGTCGATGCGGTCCAGCAGGGGGCCGGACATCCGCTTCTGGTAGCGGATGATGGTCGACGGGGAGCAGGTGCACTCCTTGGTGGGATCACCCCAGAACCCGCAGGGGCAGGGGTTCATGGCGCCCACCAGCATGAAGTTCGCGGGGAAGGTCACGTTGCCCTGGGCGCGACTGACAGTGACCATTCGATCCTCCAGGGGCTGGCGGATGGCTTCCAGTACCGAGTGGCCGAACTCGGGCAGTTCGTCCAGGAAAAGCACACCCCGATGACTGAGGCTTATCTCCCCCGGTCGCGGCTGACGCCCTCCCCCTACCAGACCGGCGTTAGAGATAGTGTGGTGGGGTGCCCGGAAGGGCCGCTGGGTGATCAAGGGCCGGTCGGAGGGCAACAGGCCGCTCACACTGTAGACCTTGGTCACCTCCAGGGCCTCCTCGCTGGCCATCGATGGCAGGATGGAGGGCAGGGCGCGGGCGAGGAGGGTCTTGCCGGCGCCGGGCGGGCCGCTCATGAGCACGTTGTGACCGCCAGCCGCCGCTACCTCCAGGGCCCGCTTGACGTGCTCCTGCCCCTTGATGTGGCAGAAGTCCACCCCCTCCCACAAGGCCTCGGCCGTGGGGGGGGCCGCCGCCTCGCGGTCGAAGGGAGCGATGAGCTCCAACCCCTGGAGGTGAGCCATCAGTTGACCCAGGCTGGCCACCGGGATGATCTCCACCCCATCTATGAGCGCCGCCTCGCGGCCGTCGGCCTCGGGAACGAAAATGCCGCCGATGCCTTGCTCTCTGGCCAGGGCTGCCATGGGCAGTATGCCGTGGGTATGGCGCACCTGCCCATCGAGCGATAGCTCCCCCAGAAAG
>CAZXAF010000012.1:0-16340 GCA_964638905.1 uncultured Dehalococcoidia bacterium | reverse complement strand
GCCGTGGCCAGACGCAGGCCGAACTCCAGCCGCCTGGCCGCCGGCCGCGGGCGCACCTCCGCGACGGGAGGAGCCGCCAGCGTGAACGAGCGGGGCACATCGGCCATCGGCAGGCTGCCCATAGCCTCGACGGTAGCCCGAAGCTCCGCCAGCTCCTGGCGACAGGCTTCGCAGGAGTGAAGATGGGCCTCCAGCCGACGTCGCGCTTTCTCCGAAAGCATGTCGTCCACGTAGGCAGAGAGGTCGCGGCGAAAACGCCGATGGCGGAACTGCTCCAAGGCTTTCAACATCACTGGTCCTCACTCCTTAAGACGTAACTGCGAAGGCAGAAGTTCCCGTCGGGCCATCAGGTACTCGCGCATCCTGCCGCGAGCGCGGGCAATGCGCGACTTCACTGTTCCCAGGGAGCAACCCAGGGCCTCCGTCAGTTCCTCATAGCTCAGACCATGGATATCGCGGAGAATGATCGCCAGCCGCTGCTCCGCCGGCAGGACGGCCAGCCCCTGTTGCAGGTGGCGGCCCAGCTCCCGCCGGAGAGCCTCTTCCTCCGGCCCGGCCTGGTGAGAGGAAATGTCCGCCGGCGAGCCCGCCTCCAGCGCCGCCTCCAGCGATGCCGCCGGCCGGCTGCGCCGCCGCCGTAGCTCATCGCAGCAGGTGTTAGCGGCGATGCGCAGGAGCCAGGCCCGGAAGCTGCCGCCTCGGAAGCTGTCCAGGCAGCGGTAGGCAGCGATGAACGCTTCCTGAGCCGCATCCTCGGCTGCCGCCGAGCCCAGCATGCGCAGACAGAGGTTGTAGACCTGGCGCTGGTAGGCCTCCACCAACGCGTTGAAGGCGGCCAGGTCTCCCTGCCGGCTCCTCTGAACGAGCTGCCCTTCGTCGGCGATAACCATTCGATCTCCCCCGCTGGGGCCCCCTCAACGCGGGCCCAGAGCCATTCTAGCAGAAGAGCGAATTCGCGCGGCGATACCCCTGACCGCTTCATTGTCGGTGGATACGGGCCACCCCCCGGGTTGATGGCCATGAACCATTCAGTTCGACATACTTTGAGATGGGTGGTTCTTCCCACCCTCCCACCCAAGGATGTTTTGTTGATTATGGGAGACACCCCCAGACCCCCCTCAGAGGGGGCAAGCCCCCTCTGCACTCCCCCAAGATAGATGGTGCCGCGGGATTCATCCCGCGGGGCTGGAAAGTCCCCCCACCGACGGCGAACCGGTTGCCCATGCCCCTGACCACGTGCGAGCATTATGTGTGTTTGGTATACTATGATCTTAGGGAGGGTGATCGTCGGATCCCTCCCTGGCATTGTCATGCTGTGGGAACCTCGACAGATACAGCCGGAACTGGGGCCGGAGCCGCCATTTGAGCTGCCTCCTCCGCCCACGGTGGAGGTACTCCCTCCTCCGCGGCCACGGCGGCGCTACCTGACCATCTTCCGGGAAGTCGTCGAGACCCTCCTTCTGGCCCTGCTCATCTTCCTGGCCGTGCGCGAGACCGTCCAGAACTTCAAGGTGGAAGGGAGCAGCATGCTCCCCAGCCTGGAGAACGGCCAGTACATCATTGTCAACAAGCTGGCCTACGCCCAGTTCGACCTGGGCATCTTCGACTTCCTCCCCTTCTTCGACGCCGGCGACGACTCCACCCACTATCTGTTCGGCAGCCCCGACCGGGGTGATGTGATCGTCTTCGAATCGCCCAGGAACCCAGACCGCGACTTCATCAAGCGGGTCATCGGCGTGCCCGGAGATGAAGTGGAGATCCGCAACGCCGTAGTCTACATCAACGGTGAGCCCTTAGAAGAGACGTATACGTTTGGCCCTACCACCTGCCCTTGCGGCCCCTGGCAGGTCACAGAGGGCCACTACTTCGTCATGGGCGATCACCGCAGCAACAGCAGCGATTCGCGGGTCATTGGCCTCATCACCGAAGAGAGCATCATCGGCAAGGCCTGGTTCTCCTACTGGCCTCCATCCGAGGTAGGCCTTGCCCCCAACCACTCCATCACCTTCGCCAGCGAGGACGCGGGAGGTTAGAGTGGCGAGTGAGATCGAGGGCCTGCTTCGGGAGGTCGGCGCCATCCTCGATGGCCACTTCCTCCTGACCTCCGGTCGCCATTCCCCCCTTTATGTAGAGAAGTTCCGCCTTCTGGAGCAGCCGCGCCACACCGAGAGGCTCTGCCGCCTGATAGCCGATCACTTCCGCCCCCAAGGCGTGCAACTGGTGGCGGCGCCCACCACCGGCGGGATCATCCTTGGCTACGAGGTAGCCCGCCAGTTGGGCGTCAGGGGCATCTTCGCCGAGAAGGCACAGGAAGGACGGCGTTTCGGCCGCGGGTTTCGGGTGGCCCCAGGCGAGCGCACCCTGGTAGTAGACGATGTCCTCACCACCGGCGGCAGCATCCGCGATGTTCTGGAAGCAGTGCGCGCCGAAGGGGCTGAGCCCATCGGGGTGGGCATCCTAGTAGATCGCACCGCCGGCCGCGCGGACTTCGGCCTGCCCTTCTTTGCCTGCCTGGCCCTGGAACTGCCCAGCTACGACCCCGCCGAGTGCCCCCTCTGCGCTCAGCAAATCGCCCTCACAGTGACCTGAGAGGGCGATTCCTCTACGTTCGTGCCAGCGTTCTTGGGAAGGCTGTGCGCCTATTGAGGCTACCCCACGAGGCGAATGGCCACGCCCCCTTCGACTTCCACGTATTCCTGGTAGGTAACAGTCAGGTTACCACTACCGGTCTTCTCAAACTGGCCAACGATAAACTGGACCGCGCCGATGTCGCCGCTTCCGCTTATGTCCAGCTTCGCCGTTGGCAGATAGAAGATCCCCTCGATGACGTTGCCGCTGCCGGAGATGTCGAAGTCCTCGGTGTTCAGCGGGTCCTGCCAGAAGAGCATGCCGGCATAGGGGTCATCAGGGTACGGGCTGAATTCCACATTGCCGCTTCCCGTGAACTTGATTTGGTCATAGTCGCCTGCGCCCGTCGGGTGGGAAGGGTCGTTGGTGTTGTAGAACATCACGCCGTCCCCTACCTTGTTCCCGCTTCCCCCCAGGTCCATGCCGCCGCCAGCCATGATGTAGATGCCCGGCTCAAAGGTGACATCGCCGCTGCCGCTGATCTTAAGGCCGCCGTAGTAGGTCCCAGGATACACGGTCTTGTTGCTGCTCCCCGTAAGATGTGTCAACTGGGGGCTGGCGGCGGTGCCCGCAGAACCCGGGGCAGGAGCCCCTAATGCTGGCGGCACCCAGTCCTGCAGAGGGTCATCCACGCGTTCACCTACAGGAGCTGGTGTGGGGTCCACATCCCCTGACCCGCCAATACTGTAGTCGCCTTCATCGAAGTAGTGGATGACGGTGGCGGTGAGGTCCCCGCTGCCGGTCTTCTTCAGAGCCTCGTTACAGTCGGAGTTGATCATGATGCCGCCGTTCGCCACCGTTAGGTTTGCGCTCCCGCTTTGCTTGAATCCAGGGCATGCGGAGTCGCCCAGGACCACGATGGCGTAGTCCTCGCTCCCCGACACCACTCCAGCCACCGCCAGGACCTCAGCCTCCGCAACGTCTATACCGACAACAGGCCCAAACAGGAACTCCACGTCTCGGGATATTGTCACCGCGATCTTGTTGGGATCGCCCTCGTATGGCGTGATGACCTGCACAGTCGTGTCAGGGTCGCCGGGATCGATTCCGTTGCGCTCCACGTAGTCCATGGCCGTCTGGGTGGCGGCGCACACACCGCAGCCGGCGGCGGTCAGCTCGGCTGCACCCGCCAGCGCGGCAGCGTCGGCGGCCTTCCGGATCTCCTGCTTCTCGTGCAGGTACGTCCCGGCATCCGCAACCAAGGCCAAGAGCCCCACGATCACCGTCATAGACAGCGCCGCCAGCATGAGGCCCTGGCCCCGCTCGTCCAGGATTCTGGCGAGCATGAACCTGGCAGCCGCCTTTATCGAAATCTTTCTTCTCACGTGCCTTCTCCCTCGAACGATCTCTGGTTTCTCGCGATGTGACCCGCGAGGGAAAGGGCCAGGTTCAATGCGCCATAGCTAGCGGCCTTTGCATCACCAGAAGACCGCCCGAGCGCCACCTTGGTTCCCGTCTTTCGGAGGTCGTTCTGTCAAGTAAGACGACTGACATAACGCCTTTGCTACACTTTTGCTACACGTCGAGCGCGTCTGTCCCTGAGTCGCCAGCCGCTCTCGCCGCCTCCGCTCGCGGTTTTCCCACCATTAGCACAGCGGGGGCAGCGGCCAGAGCGGCCAGCCCCAATATCAGGAACCCAGGCCGATAGCTGTCGGTTATGTCATAGACCGCGCCGGCGAAGATAGGGCCGACGAAGCTCCCCACGCTTCCCACGAAGAACATCAGGCCCTGGATGCCGCCAAAGGCCCGCAGGCCAAAATAGTCCACCTGAAAAGCGGGCCGCACGGAGATAGAGCCGCCCCAGCCGGGAGCGAAGATGATCAGGTACAGAGGAACCTGCCAGGCACTTTGAGTCGTGGCCGCCAGAAGGATGCCCACAGCAATGAAAAGGTATGATATGGCCAGCACCTTCCGCTTCTCCACATAGTCCGCCAGCCAGCCGAAGCCCAGCCGGCCCGCCAGGCTCACTATCGGCACGGCCATCTGCGCCGCTGAAGCTGCCACCGGGGAAAGACCCAACGATTCCTCCAGGAAAGCCACCTGATGAGCAATGATGGCCACGCTACCTAAGCCGATCAACGACATAGCAACGGCCACCAACCAGAAGGCACGAGTGCGCAGCGCCTGGCTTATGGTGAGGCCCTCATCCTCACGGACGGTCGCCCCTCCGCCAGGACCCTCCCGCCCCACCGTGGGGCTCTGGCGTTCGTCGGCGCCCGTTTGTTGCTCGGCCGGGAGAATCGGCTCGCCATCGGGCAGAAGGCCCATGTCCTGCGGCCGGTTGCGCACGACCAGCGCCAGGGGGATGCAGATGGCCCATTGAGTGAGCCCCATGACGAGCAGGGCCGTGCGCCAGCCGAAGGCCGCTATCAGCAAGGCGAGCACCACCACCATTACGCCGCTGCTGCCACCGCCCACCGTCATCAAGGCCAAAGCCCGTCCACGTTTCTTCCGGAACCAGTAAGCGACCGCCGCCATCGCTACAGGGCCGCCGGTGGCACCCAAGCCCATGGCGATGATCATAGCAACGACGTACAAATGCCAGGCCGACTCGATGCGACTGAGGAGAATGAAACCCGCACCGACCACGAACGCCCCCGCTACCAGGAGACGGCGAGGACCTACGCGATCGACCAGGTAGCCGACGACAGGGGCCCACACTCCTCCGAGCTCTGTCCTCAGAGAGAAGGCGCCGGCAATGAGGGCTCGCGACCAGCCGAACTCATCGCTCATGGGGGTGATCAGAGTGCCGAAGCCGTAGAAGAAGGTGCCGCTGGCCAGGAAGACGATGCCAGCGCAGCCAAAGACCACCCACCACCCGTAATACAAGGCTACTCCTTGACTGGGCCAAAGAGCTGGCGTTCGCCAGCTCCCAATATAGACTAGATGATAGCCGCCCTATCCTTCTGCGCCAACCCTCGCTATATTCAGTGGCGCAGCTAGACCGCTCGTTTTTAACTTTTCCCCGGTAACAGGCAAGGCTAACCTCTCGTCATTCTTACTGGCATACTTTTCGATTAACATCGACCTCAGCCTGTGCGCGGACGGAGGTTCTTCATAAGGGGGGCTGTGATTGCCTTGATTGTCCACATAGGAAAGAAGGAAGTTGCCTACCTCCACAGGGTCTACAGACAAACCGACCGAGCCAACAAGAACGCAATCCTGGATGTCATCGAACGTCGCGCCCATGGCCGCCTTCTGGACTGCGGCTGCGGCAATGGCGAGTTCACCGTCCAGGTTGCCTGCCGCGCCCGCGTGTCGCAGGCCTACGGCATCGAGTGCGTTGACGACCACGTCGAAGAGGCCACCGATCGGGGGGTCATCGTCACCAAGGGCGACCTCAATGACCCTCTTCCCTACAAGAGCTGTTTCTTCAACATCGTCCACGCCAACCAGATAATCGAGCAACTGCTCAACATCGACCTCTTCTTAGCGGAAGTCAAACGGGTGCTGCGGCCCGACGGCTACGCGATCCTCTCCATCAGCAACCTGGCAAGCTGGCACAACCACCCCCCTCTCGCCCTGGGGATGGAGGCCGTTCCCTCGTATGTGGTCGACGGCACCATGGAGGACAAGGCCTTCGACCCGCTGCAGGGGATGTGCCATCCCTCCGAGGGTGACAGCCGTTTGGTCATCTTAAGCTCCCAGGACTTGGCAAGGCTATGCCTCTATCACGGCTTCTGGTTAGAGCGCCTGACATTCGCCGGCTACTATCCTCTTGTGTCCCAACCCATGAGTATGCTGGACCCCGTCCACACCACCATCTTTGTCGCCAGACTCCGCCCCATTTGCTGACAGAAGCAGAACCCCCAGCCTAGAAGACCACAAGGCAAAAGACAAAAAGTATCTGCCGGTTGGATGTCCCTCCGGCAGATACTTTTCCCCGGCCAAGGGAAGGGGACCCGACGTTATGGCTCTAAAAGCCTTCGTCTGATATCAAAGACGGGCAGCGCCAGAGAATGTTACATAGTTTTCGGGGAATTGTTGAACTAATATGGGCCTGGCCCGGCGCTGGCCAAGGAAGAGGGCATCCGGCTTTTCCTATGGGCGGGCGAGGTCGGCGGCGATCCTGCGGACGATGGACGGCAGGGCCTGCCCAAGCTTAGGCGTCAGGCTCTCGCCGAAGGTGGACGTATCGGCGGCGGCGATGGCGTAGATCAGTATTTCCTCTGGCAGGGGCAGCCCCATCAGCCGGGCCAGACGCATCGCCTGCCCCACACCGATGCCGTGACTGGAGGTTGCGGAGCCGGTCTCCAGCTCGCGGGCATCCAGACGCCAGACCTCACCCACCCTCGCCTCATCCTGCACCACGTCGATGATCACCGCCCGGTCGTAGCCCGACAGAAGCTGGACGGTCTGCATCCCTGCCACCGCCGCCTCCACGAGGTCGATGTCCTCGCCGTCTATCAGCTCATATAATTGACGCGCCGCCTGGAGACCGGCGGCGTCGTCAGAGAGTATAGGGTTGCCCAGACCCAAGATGAGGGTCCGCAACCGTTAGTCCCTCCTGAGGCGCTGAATGAGATTCCTCTGGCTGTCGTAGATGTCGACGATCAAGGGCATCTGGCCGGGCAAAGAGTGGGTGGCACAGGCCAAGCAGGGGTCGTAGGCCCGGAAAGCCATCTCGATCGTGTTGAGAAGCCCCTCGGTGACCGGCGTACCCTTCTTGATCAGGCCCTGAGCCGCTTTCTTGATGGACATGGCGATGGCACCGTTATTGTGGCCCGTCCCCACGATGAGGTTGACCTTCTTCACGACTGCGTTCTCGTCGGTCCAGTAATGGTGGATGAGGACGCCGCGCGGCGCCTCCACCACCCCCACACCCTCGCCGGGAGTTGCGGTGGGAATGGTGCGGATATCGGTGCTGGTTATCTCCGGGTCCTGGCTCAGCTCCAGCAGGCGCTCGGCGGCGTACACCAGCTCGATAACGCGTGCCCAGTGGGTGGCCAGCGTAGCGTGCACCGGCTTGCCCCCCAGCGTGGAGTAGAACCGCTCGTACTCTGCCTGGGCGAGAGGGGTGGCCATACCGTCAGCGGCGTTGAGGCGGGCCAGAGGGGCCACCCGGTAGATACCGCTGTTCGGCCCATCGGTCAGGCCGTTCCAGCCGACCTTCTTGAGGAAGGGGAACTTGAGATACGACCAGGGCTCCACGTGCTCGCCAATGTAGTCCAGGTAATCCGAGCCGGGGAACTTGGCCACTTCCTTGCCCTGCTGGTCGACCACCCGCAGCTTGCCGTCGTAGAAGTTCACGTGGTTGTTTTCGTCCAC
Organism: uncultured Dehalococcoidia bacterium; assembly: GCA_964638905.1. GTDB lineage: Bacteria > Chloroflexota > Dehalococcoidia > SM23-28-2 > SM23-28-2 > SM23-28-2. The sequence continues at coordinate 8,444 of CAZXAF010000012.1, read as the reverse complement.
CAGGCCCATGTAGTAGGTCTGGTGGGCGAAGGTGTCGCTGAGGATCATGTCCACGTAGGCCTTGTTGGCCAGCACTACGTCGTCCACGATCTTGATGGTCAGCTTGCCGAACTCTATTGCCGCCTTGGCGATCTCCTCGACCTTGGCCCGCTCCTCCTCGGTGAGGCCCTTGCTTATGCCGCCGGGCACGCCGCAGGTGGGGTGGATGTATTTGCCGCCGAGCATGGCCACCACCTCGTGGGTAGCAGCCAAAGCCCCCAGCACCTGGCCGCCGATTTCCATGCCCACCTTGCCGATGACGCCGACGATGTTGCGCTCGGCGGCGGGGGCGTCCGGCCCCACCACGAAGTCGGGGCCGCCCAGGGCGTAGAAGTGGGTGGCGTGGTCGGCCACGAAGAACGCGCTGTACAAGAGCTCCCGCAGCTTCTTGGCCGCAGAAGGGGGATCCACCTTGAAGACAGCATCCAGGGCTTTGGTGGAGCACATATGGTGCGCCTCGGGGCACACCCCACAGATGCGAGCGGTAATCACGGGAAGGGTTTCCACCGGCCGCCCTTCACAGAACTTCTCGAATCCCCTCAGCTCCGGCACCTGGAAGTACGCGTTCTCGACGTCTCCCTCGGGGTTGAGGAAGATCTCGATGCGGCCGTGTCCCTCCAGCCGGGTGATGGGGTCAATGCTTATTCGGCGTGTCTGCACTTTAGCCTCTGTCATCGCTTCTCCGCTCCTCGCTCCCTGTCACTCCACTCGGCGGCCTCCGAAGCCCCTGAACCGCTACTGCGCGCCCTTGACCGCCGCCGCTGCCTCCCGCGTTGCCTCCCGCCCCAGCCTCACGCGGTGCAGGAGCGACGCGGGCAGGCCAAACATGTAGAAGGCAGCAATAGAATCCGGAATGCCACTCAGTATCCGTTCGATCTCTTCAGGGTCTCTGGAATCGATGTTGGATGTCACCGCGCTCAGAAGCTTGGCTCCCTGGTCAATCGCGCCCGGCGACGGCCCGTAGCAGCCGATGCAGGGCATGTTCACCTGAGGACAGGGCGCCTCGCAGCCGCCACGAGTGGCGGGGCCGGCACAGAGAATGCCCTGATCCAGAAGGCACTTCTCGGGGTCGGGGATGATCTGGTAGGGACGATAGATGGCCTTGATCGACTTCTCCCCCCTAATGCGCGGACAGTCATCGCACACCGTCTTCCCTGATGCCCCGATCACCGAACCGACAGGAGGCAGCTCTGCCCCCTCTGTCACCGCCGCTATCAGCGTCTCGACCACCGCCTCCGTCTGATGCTTCGTTGGTGGACACCCAGGCATGTAGTAGTCGACCGGCACCACCTGATTGAGGGCTCGAACCGTGTCGTAGAACTCCGGCAGGGTAAGCTCCCCCTCGGGCACCTGGAAGCTTAGCTGTGGGTAAGTGCCCTCCTCGTTGACAGTGGAGGGCGTCCCCCGGTATGCGCGCTCGAAAATGCCCTGGCGGTTGCTGACGTTGCCCAGGCCGGGGATGCCGCCCAGGTGAGCACAGGCCCCGTAGGCCACCAGCAACTGCGACTTCTCCCGCAGCATGTGAGCCATGTGCTCCTGCTCGGAGTTCCTGATAGCGCCATTGAACAGCGTCACCAAGATACTCTTGTCCGGCAGGGCCTCCACGTCCTTGTACTTGAAGTCCATTATGCACGGCCAGAGAACGATTTCAAAGGTATTGGCCACGTCTAAAATCTTCTCGTACAGCCGCACCACAGCTATCTCGCAGCCACCACAACTGGCTGCCCAGTATAGGGCCATCTTAGGCTTTGCCATGCTAGGCCTCCCTGACTTTTGCTCGCTCTCGGCCTTCGTTTCCGCCTTCGCCTCGACCTTCGCCTCGACCTTCGCTTCGGCCTTCCCCCGGGTCCACGGCCACAGGTTCGGCATCCTAGGCCTCCCTAAAGTTCTCCCACCACTGGAGTGGGCCCAGGTCTCTCACCTGCTCGGTCATCTCCTCCACTACCTTCGCCCACTTCACCCCCTCGCTGGCGGAAACCCATTCCAGGCGGAAGCGCTCAGGCTCGATTCCGAACTGCTCCAGCACCCTGCGCACCATAGCTATCCGGCGCATGGCCTTGTAGTTACCTTCCAGGTAGTGGCAGTCGCCCGGATGGCAACCGCCGACCAGCACGCCGTCGGCCCCTTCAGCGAAGGCCTTCAGGATGAAGGTGGGGTCAATGCGGCCGGTGCACATCACTCGCAGCGAGCGCACGTTGGGCGGGTAGTGCATGCGCGATGTGCCGGCTAGGTCCGCTCCCTGGTAGGCGCACCAGTTGCACAGGAACCCTATGATCGTCGGCTCGTAGGTGCCCGTTACCATGGTTAACCACGCCTCCTTAAACTGCCACCAAGGGCGGCTTGACATCGGCCAGCAGGCCATCGATCTCGGCGAAGATCTGCTTGTCGGTGAAGTGACGGCCGGTGATGGCCGCAGAGGGGCAGGCGGCGACGCAAACGCCGCACCCCTTGCAGAGGATGTCGTTGACGTTGGCCAGCTTCTTCTCCTCATCGAAGGTGATGGCATTGTAGGGACAGAGGGCCAGGCAGATCTTGCAGCCGGAGCACATCTCCTCGTCCACGACGGCCGTGGCCGCCTCGATCTCCACCGTCCCCCTATCGATTAGTGACAGCGCTTCAGCCGCCCCCGCCGAGGCCTGAGCCACGGTGTCGGGGATGTCCTTGGGCCCCTGGGCACAGCCAACCACGAACACGCCATCGCTGGCGGTGGCCACCGGCTCCAGCTTGGGGTGCCTCTCCAGGAAGAACCCATCGGCGCCCCGATTGATGAGGAAACGCCTGGCCATCTCGTCGGCATCGGCCCGCGCTACCATGGCCGGACAGAGGATAACCATGTCCACCGGGATGCGCAGCATCCTGCCCAGCAGGGTGTCCTCGGTGACCACCACCAGCTTACCCTGCTCCTCCTCACCCGCCACCTGGTCGGTGATCTGGGCAACCTTGCCCCGCACGAAGTTGACACCCTCGTCGGACACGCGCTTGTAGAACTCCTCGAAGCCCTTTCCATAGCAGCGCATGTCGATGTAGAGCTGGTATACGTCTGCGTCGGTCTTTTCTCCAATTAGGTGGGAGTACTTGAGGGCGTACATGCAGCAGACACGCGAACAGTACTCACAGTAGTTCTTGTCGCGGCTGCCCACGCAGTGGATGATCGCCACGCTTTCGGGAGCGCTGCCATCCTTCAACACGAGCTCACCGCCGGTAGGGCCGGTGGCGCTGCACATTCTCTCGAACTCAAGGCTGGTGACAACGTTGTCCAGGCGCTTGTAGCCGTACTCAGCGAGAGGAGAGGGGTCAAGCAGGTCGTAGCCGGTGGCCACGATTATCGCCCCCACCTCCAGCTCGACGGTCTCCTCCTTCTGGTCCCAGTCGATTGCTCCCGGAGGACAGAACTTCTCGCACGCCCTGCAGGTGCCCTTCTCGAAGTAGACGCAAACATCCGGGTCGATGACCGGCACGTTGGGCACCGCCTGAGGGAAGGGCGTGTAGACCGCCTTGCGCTTCCCCAGGCCCATGTCGAACTCGCTGTCCGTCTTCCACGGGCACTTCTCCATGCAGATGCCGCAGCCGGTGCACAGCTCTGCGTTCACGTAGCGAGGCTTCTTCTTGACCCTAACCTTGAAGTTGCCGATGTAGCCGGAGACGTCCTCCACCTCGCTGTAGGTCATGAGCTCGATGTTGGGATGGGAGCCAACAGCGGCCATCTTCGGCGTCAGAATGCAGGACGAGCAGTCCAGAGTGGGGAAGGTCTTGTCTAGCTGGATCATGCGGCCGCCGATAGAGGGCTCTCGCTCCACCAGGTAGACCTTGTGATTGGCGTTGGCGATGTTCAGGGCCGCCTGGATGCCGGCAATGCCGCCGCCGACTACCAGCACGCTGGGAGTCACCGGTACCTCTCTTCTCTCCAGCGCCTCCAGCAGGTTGGCCCTCTGGACGGCGGCTCGGATCAGGGCCTTGGCCAGCTCAGTGGCGCCGTCCTTATGAACCCAGGAGTCCTGCTCGCGGATGTTGGCGATCTGGAGGAGATAGGGGTTCAGCCCCACCTCAGCGATCGCTTTCCGAAAGGTGAGCTCATGCATCCGCGGGGAACAGGCAGCGACCACCACCCGGTTGAGGCCCAGGTTTTTCACGTCCTCCTTGATCTGGAGCTGCCCCGGCTCGGAGCAGGTGAACTTGTAGTCCCGGGCTGACACCACCCCGGGGAGCCCGGCGGCGAACTCCCGCACTTCGTCAATGTCTACGGTACCAGCGATGTTGGTCCCGCAGTGACAGATGAATACGCCGATCTTTGGCTCTTCCATAACTACATAGCCTCCGCAACCAACTCGGTGATATCCCTCAACTCCAGCCGATCCAGCACGTCCTGCGTCAGGCAGCCTTCAAACATGAGCATGCAGTAGGGACAGGCCAGAGCCAACACATCAGCACCCACGTCCAGAGCCTGCTCTGCCCGCACCTCGGCCAGCCTCTCGCCCGGCTTGGTCTCCATCCACACGTTGCCGCCGCCACCGCCGCAGCAGAGGCTGTTCTCGCGATTATTGGGCAGCTCGACCAGTTCCACTCCGGGAATGCTGCTCAGGACCTCTCGCGGCTCGTCATAGACGCCGCTGTGACGCCCCAGGTAACAGGGGTCGTGATAGGCGACCCTCTTCTTCACCTCTTTGCTGAATTTCAGCTTGCCCTCCCGCAGGAGTCCGGCCAGGTACTGAGTCGAGTGAAGAACCTTCAAGCCGTTCTGGGCAATGGGGTATTCGTTCATGAAGGTGTAGTAGCAGTGGGGCGAGGAAACGACCATGGTGCTGGCGCCGCTTGCGGCGAAGGCGGCCGTGTTCTCCTGCACCAGCCGCTGGAACAGCTCCTCGTCGCCCGCCTTGCGTGCGCTCTCGCCGCAGCAGACCTCCTTGGAGCCCAGAATACCGAAGCTTGCTCCTACCTTCTGAAGGACAGTAGCCGTGGCCTTGCCTATGCGGCTCACGCTGGCGTCGTAGGCGGTGGTACAGCAGGGGAAGTACAGTATCTGAGCGCCGTTGCTGAACGGCTTAACGCCAATGGACTGAGCCCAGTCCGCTCGCTTCTCCGTAGGTTCGCCCCAGGGATTGCCCGTGCCAGCGAGGTTCTTCATGGTGACGCGCAGAGAGTCGGGAACCGGGCCGACGCCTAGGGCAACGATAGTGCGGCGCATGGCCCTCATGACGTCGATGATCTCTACGCCGCGAGGACACTGCCGGACGCAGTTGCCACAGGTGACGCATGCCCACATGTCCTCGGCCTCAAAATCGAGAAGCCCCAACTGCGCCTCGTGCATTAGCTTGCGGACCGGGAAGCTCTTTAAGACATTCCAGGGGCAAGCACCTGTGCACAGGCCGCACTGATAGCACAGCCTGAGTGCCTCACCCCCCATCTCCTTGACAATATCTACCGCCTCTTTGTAGGGGTTAATGATTTGTCTTACCATCTGCTGCCGTCCGTTTCCGCTCCAGCCGACAAGAAGCTGGAGCCTAAATTAATACATCGGCTCCCTTGTGAAAGCGTACACTAAATACGTAACAGCGCCAGTTACGCAAGGTAACAGAAGGGTTACACTTCTGTCAACCGACCCTAACAAATCCTTATGAAGAAGATAAGGGATAGGGGGGAACCGAGGCCGGTCTGGCGAAACGGTAGCCCAACCCTCGTTCGGTGAAAATGTAGCGAGGATTCTGGGCGTTATCGCCCAGCTTCTGCCGTAAACGAGCGATATGCACCTTGAGCATAAGCATGTCGTCCTCGCTCTCCCATCCCCACACCCTGGCCAGCAGTGCCTTCTGGGTAACAACGCGCCCCGCATTGGCCACAAGCTGAGAGAGAATGCGGCACTCGGTGGGCGTCAACCTCACCGACTGGCCATGGAGGATGACCTCACGGTTGTCCAGATCCACGGTGAGTTCCTCATCGATGATGATACGGGAGCAGGCAGCCAGCGGCGCCGCCTGCGAACGGCGAAGCACCGCTCGCGTGCGGGCCATCAGCTCCAGGGGGCTGAAGGGCTTGACGATGTAGTCGTCGGCCCCCAGCTCCAAACCCTTGAGGCGGTCCATCTCCTCACCCCTAACGGTGAGCATCAGGATGGGCACATCGGAGATCGCCCGCAGGCGGCGGCAGACCTCGAAGCCGCTCATCCCTGGCAGACCGACATCCAGCACAACCACATCCGGCGAGCGTCTCTGGAACAGCTTCAGGGCCGACTCGCCATCGGCGGCCGCCATGACCTCACTCCCCGGCCACTGAAGGCTGAAGGTGAGCTCGATGACCTCTACCACATCCGGCTCGTCATCGATCACCAGAATTCTCAAAACCGTCCCCCTTGGGAAGGGTGAAAAAGAATGTGCTGCCGCGACCGCCCTCGCTCTTCACCCAGATCCGACCCCCGTGCAGCTCCACAACCGTCTTGGCGATAGCCAGGCCCAGGCCAGCACCGGTCTTCTCCCCGGGCCCACGAGAGTTGGAGTAGAAGCGCTCGAAGATCTGGCTCTGCTCGGCTCCGGGGATGCCAGGACCGTCGTCGGCGACGCTCACCAGGTACTCTCGGCCCTTGTCCTGGACAACCACCTTGATGTGACCGTAGCGAGGGGTGAACTTACAGGAGTTAGAGAGCAGATTCATCAGCACCTGCTCCAGACGCCCGCGGTCGACCACCACCGGGCAGGAAAAAGAGGGAGTTTCCACCTCCAGCTCCTGTTCCTTCCCTCCGGCCAGAGGCTCGATGGCTGCCGCGCTCTCCCTGACGATCGTCTTCAGGTTCCAGGGCTCCCGCGAAAGGCTAACCTCGCCCCTGTGTAGACGGCCCAGGTCCAGCAGCTCTTCCACCAGGCCCTGAAGCCGCTGAGTATTGCGGGCAATGCTGCTTATCAGGCTGTCCGCTGCCGCGCCCCCCTTGGCCAGCGAGGCCGTGAGCAGGTCGGCAGCGGCCCTGATGGAGGTGATGGGGGTGAGAAGCTGGTGAGAGATGCTGGCCAGGAACTCGTCCTTGAAGCGGTTGGCCTCGGCCAGGGCCTGAGCGCGGGAGACCTCCGACCAAAGGCGGGCGTTCTCCAGAACGATGGCGATCTGGTTGGCCACCGCCTGGAGAAAGCGCAGGTCGACGGAAGAAAACGCTCCCTGGCGCCGAAGGTTCACCAGGATGAGGGCTCCCAGGACGGAGTCCTTGGCGATCAGGGGAGCGCACATAGCGCTGCGGGGCTGCCGCACACCGGAGCGGGCTCCTTCGAAGTAGGCCCGATTCTCCTCCCGCAGATTGGCGGTGTTCGAACCGATCTCTCCGGGAGTAGCACAAAGAAGGGGCCGCCCTCGCCGAAAGACCTTGCCCATAATCGCCTCCCCCGGCTTCAGCCGCACACGGGAGAGGGGCTCCGTCTCATAGCCAATGGAAGCCCTGGCCGACAGGCAATCCTCGTCTGGGTTGTACAGAAAGATAGCGCCGGCATCCGCCGCCTCGTAGACAGCGATGCTGCGGGTGAGAACGGTCTTGAGCAGGCTATCCAGGTCGGTGGCCTGGGCGAAAGCCTTGGATAGGTCCAGCAGAGTGGCCAGCTCTTCCGCGCTCTGCCTCGCCGTATTGGCCCGTGCCCTGTTCTCGCCCGTGGTCATCACAATCCCTCAACAGATACGCGGCAGCATCTCCCCCACCAGCATGTGGACGATACGCGTGCCGCCGATCTTCGTCTTCATCAAGACCTTTCCCTCAGGCTCAGCAATGACCTCCCCGATGATCGCCGCCTGCTCACCGTACTTCGTTTCCCGCATTACGGTCAGGACCTTCTTAGCGTCTTCAGGCGCGACGATCGCCACCAGCTTGCCCTCATTGGCCACGTACAGAGGGTCGAAGCCCAGCATCTCGCAGGCACCCCACACGCCGTCCTTGACCGGTATCTCTAACTCATCGATCTGAATGCCGACCCCCGACTGCTGAGCTATCTCGTTGAGAGAGGTCGCCAGCCCGCCGCGCGTGGGGTCGCGCAGAACGTGGACGTTCGTGCTGGCCGCCAGCGTGGCCGCCACCAGGCCGTTCAGGGGAGCGACGTCGCTGGCCACCGGCGTCTCGAACTGCAGCCCCTCACGCTGGGAGAGCACGGCGATGCCGTGGTCGCCGATGCTCCCCGAGACGATGACCGCATCGCCCACGCGCGCCCTGTCGCCGCCGATGTTCACCCCCGGCGGCACCAGGCCCAGGCCGGCGGTGTTGACGAACAGCTCATCGGCGGCGCCGCCTTCCACCACCTTCGTATCGCCGGTCACGATCTGCACGCCCGCCTCGGCCGCCGCCTCGCGCATCGACTTCACCACCGCCCTCACGGTGGCCAGGGATAGCCCTTCCTCGATGACGAAGCTGGCCGAAAGGTACAGGGGCTTCGCCCCCACCATGGCCA
>CAZXAF010000011.1:0-18089 GCA_964638905.1 uncultured Dehalococcoidia bacterium | reverse complement strand
CGAGGACAAAGATGCCACCGTCCAGGACCCGCAGGCTGCGCTCCACCTCCACCGTAAAGTCCACGTGGCCGGGCGTATCCACGATGTTAACCATGTACCCCAGCCAATCGCAGGTAGTAGCGGCGGCGGTGATAGTGATCCCCCGCTCCCGCTCCTGGGCCATCCAGTCCATCACGGCCGTCCCCTCATCCACCTCGCCGATCTTGTAGGTACGGCCGCTGTAGAACAGGATGCGCTCGGTAACGGTCGTCTTACCCGCATCAATGTGGGCAATGATCCCTATGTTACGAACCTTTTCGATGGGCACAGGTCTAGCCATGGCTCTGTCTCAACATCATTGGGAGTGGAAAAAGATTAAGCGTTCATTAGTGCGGTCGCTACTCAGAGGTTACCATCGGTAGTGAGCGAAGGCTCTATTGGCTTCAGCCATGCGGTGGGTGTCATCGCGGCGCTTGATGGTGACGCCCTGACCGCTGGCGGCGTCCATCAACTCAGCGGCCAGCCTCTCGGATATGGGCCTACCCTTGCGACCGCGCACCGCTATCAACAGCCAGCGCATGGCCAATGACATCTGTCGCTCCGGCCGCACCTCCAGAGGGATCTGATATGTGGCACCGCCTACACGCCGAGGCCGCACCTCCAGAATAGGCATAGCATTGCGTATCGCCTGCTCGAATACTTCCACAGGGTTGCGGTGGGTCCGCTGCTCCACGATGTCCAGGGTGGCGTGCATGACCCGCTCGGCGGTACTCTTCTTGCCGTCCTTCATCAGCTTGTTGATGAACATCTGAAGCCAGACGCTATTGTACCTGGCATCAGCCGTCGGCCGCCTACGGATGACCTTACCTCGCCTCGGCATTGCTCTACCTTCCCTACCTGAGTTCCTCGCTGCGCCGGGTGCCGTACTTGCTCCGACTGCGCTTCCGGCCCACCACCCCTTGGGAGTCGAGGGCACCGCGGATGATGTGATAGCGCACGCCCGGCAGGTCCTTCACTCGCCCTCCCCGGATGAGCACCACCGAGTGCTCCTGAAGGCTGTGCCCTTCGCCGGGGATGTAGGCGGTGACCTCCATCCCGTTGGTCAGGCGCACGCGCGCCACCTTGCGCAAGGCGGAGTTGGGCTTCTTGGGAGTCACCGTCCGCACCTGGACACACACGCCTCGCTTCTGAGGAGCGCCCCGCGCCCGCACCTGCCTATTTCTCAAGGCATTGTAGGAAAAGCGCAGAGCGGGAGCCTTGGTCTTCCTGACCAGCTTCTTCCGCCCCTTCCGCACCAACTGATTTATAGTGGGCAACCCGTCCCCCCTTAAACACAGCGAAAAAGGCCGAAAGCCTTACCTCTGAGCTAGTACGGCGGCTGAGAGTTTCGCCTCAGCTATCCGCCGACCGTTGTCACTTTGGGGTCCTTCGACCTGTACGTATAGCGTATATACGTAATGGACGCCAGACGCCAAGCCTAGCCTATATCAAACTTCGCACGCTGTCAAGAGCGCTCACACACCATGGCCGGTTCGCCGTTAGCGGCTTGATTCTCGACCCCCCCGACAGGTCGGGGGGGCATCGGATTCGTTTCCCCATGCCCCAGCCTGAAGGCTGGGGTTATGTGCGAACCGGGAGCCAGGACCCACCACCAATCATGAATCAGTTACTACACACCTGAGTAACTGTGAAGTCCGCTCACCCACAGGTTGACGGCGAAATAGGTGAACAGCACTGCCAGGAAACCCACCACCAGCAGCGCCGCCGAGCGCGCTCCTCGCCAGCGTCGCAGGCCCCGCATGTGAAGATAGCCGGCGTAAACAAGCCAGGTTACCAGAGAGGACGTCTCCTTGGGGTCCCATCCCCAGTAGCGCCCCCAGGCCAGGTTCGCCCAGTAGGCGCCCAGAGCTATCCCCAGGGCCAGCAAGGGGAAGCCCACCATCACCGACCGATAGCCGACCTCGTCCAGGACAGCGGCCCTGGGCAGCCGCGAGAAGCGGTTCTTCTCGCCCTGGATGAGATACACCACCGCCGACCCGAAGGAGACACTGAGAGCGCTGTAAGCCAGAACCATCATCGCCACGTGGGCAGCGAGCAGCGGCTCGTTGCGGAGGGCGGGCACCAGCGGTCGCACCTCAGAGGGGAAAAAGGCGGCCGCCGCCAGCAGGCCGAGGACGACCGGCTGGACGAAGGCCCCCAGGGTGCGCTGGCCATACCAGCGCTCCAAGATTGCATAGGCCAGCGAGCTGCCGCCAGCAAAGGCCACCGTGTACTCCCACATGTTCGACCAGGGTGCGTGGCCGGTGGCCCGCCAGCGAGCCACCAGGGCAGCAGCTAGAAAAGCGGCCACCAGCCAGGCGGTCAAGGTCGCCGCCTTACCGATAGAAGCGGGCAGCCTTTCCCAGGAGGTCACCGTTAGGGTTTGGCCGTTGGTGGTCAGCCGTCGCAGAGCTAGGCGGACGCCGAAGGCGTGGCCCCAGTAGAGCAGGGTGGCCAAGGCCGCAGCGGCCAGGGCCAGCCAGAACATGTTGATGGAGAGCTGCTCCATGCCATGTCTCATCTGCCCTGCACTAGGGTCAGGAACTCAGAGCGAGCGAACGTCCCCTTGCGGAAGGGGCCCTGCACTGCAAATGTCACCACCCGCGTGCCCGGCTTGTGGGCGCCCCGCATGCTCAGGCACAGATGCTCCGCCTCCACCACAACCCCCACACCGTCGGCATCCAGCGCCTCAAGAATACAGTCGGCCAGTTGGCGCGTCAGACGCTCCTGAATCTGCGGCCTCCTGGCCAGAATGTCCAGCGCCCGGGCGATCTTGCTGATGCCAACCAGGCGGCCGTTGGGGATGTAGCCCACGTGGGCCACGCCGTAGAAGGGAAGAAGGTGATGCTCGCAGAGGGAGTAGAAGGGGATACCCCTGAGGATTACCGGCTCATCCTTCTCCCCCTGGAAGCCGCTTCGCAGCACCTCCAGAGGATCCCGCTCGAGGCCGGAGAAGAAGTAGGCATACATGTCGCCGATGCGCCGAGGCGTCTCGGCGAGGCCCTCCCGTTGGGGATCCTCGCCGATGGCTTCGATGATCTGGCGCACCGCCTCAGCGATCTTGGCTCGATCTATCACATGAACCCCCAGGAACGCTCAACGCAGACGTGAGGCTTGCACCTATGCCGCGCCGATGGCCTTCTCGACGGCGGCCAAATCGGCGGGCACCTCCAGGACCTCTGCGGGGATAGACATCGCTGTGTCCGGGTCCTTGAGGCCGCTGCCGGTGATGATGCAGACGACGGTGCTGTTGCTGAGGTCCAGCCCCTCGCGGCTCATCTTGAACAGACCGGCCACCGAGGCCGCGGAGGCCGGCTCGCCGAAGATGCCCTCCTCCTGAGCCAGCAGCCGATAAGCGTTCAGGATCTCCTCATCGCTCACCGCCTCGATCACGCCGCCCGAGGCGTCGCGAGCGGCCTCAGCCCCTTTCCAGCTCGCCGGGTTGCCGATGCGTATGGCCGTGGCCACCGTCACCGGCTTCTCCACCGGCCTTCCCAAAACGATGGGAGCCGCCCCCTCCGCCTGGAACCCCATCATCCGCGGCCTTTTGCTGGCCATCCCCCTCTGATGATGCTCCCCAAAGCCCCGCCAGTAGGCAGTGATGTTGCCGGCATTGCCCACCGGAATGAACAGGTAATCGGGGGCATCCCCCAGATGATCGATAATCTCGAAGGCAGCCGTCTTCTGTCCCTCAATCCGATAGGGATTGAGGGAGTTGACCAGAGCGATGGCATGCTTATCGGTGATCGCCCGCGCCAGGGACAAAGCCTGGTCGAAGTTGCCGTCTAGGGCGATGACCTGGGCACCATGGGCCACCGCCTGGGCCAGCTTCCCCTGAGCGATGTTACCCTTGGGCACCAGAACATGGGCCCTCAGACCGCAGTGGGCGGCATAGGCTGCAGCAGAGGCGCTGGTATTGCCGGTGGAAGCACAGAGCACCGCCTTCTGCCCCTCCTCTATGGCCTTGGCCACCGCCACCACCATGCCCCGGTCCTTGAAGGAGCCGGTTGGGTTGCAGCTCTCCAGCTTGAAGTAGAGGGCGCCACAGCCCACTCGGGCCTCCAGCCGCTGGGAGCGCACCAGGGGCGTTCCTCCCTCCCCCATACAGATATGGGGAGTGGCGTCCGTTAGCGGCAGATAGTCACCATAGCGGCGCAGGACGCCCAGTCGATCACTCGCCGCCCAGCTTGATGTCACGCTGCTTCATCTCCTTAAGTTCCTGTTCCAGGGCAGCCAACTGGCGGCGTTTCTGGCGCTCCTGAAAGTGGCCCAGCTTTCGCACGTAGTCCACCACCTGCTGTCGCTGCTCACGGATTTGCTGCTGGAAGGCGGCCAGGCGCTCCTTGTGAGTCTCGGCCTTGCTCTCCATTAGCTCCAAGGCACGAGCATTGTCTTCAGCACGCTCCCGCTGCTCTCCCACCGCCTGCTCCAGCGCTTTCAGCCGCTCTTCCAGACGCTGACCGTCCGCGCGCCAGCGCTCCTCAATGCCCACCAGCTCCTGATGGCCCACATGATCCTCGCTGAGGATGCTCAACTGCTCCCCCAAGCGGCGGGCCTGCTCGACCAGGAGCTGCGTGCGCTCGGAGAAGATGGCATCCTGCTTGATCAAGGCGTCAGTCTCGGCGTGCAGACGTCTCGTCTCCTCCTCCAGGCGTTTGACGGCCTCGTCGTGCCTGGCCGACTTGCTCGCCAGCCCTTCGATTCCCCTGTCCGCAGCCTCTAGCCGCTTCTCCAAGAGCGATATATCATCCCGAAAACGGCGACTCCCCTCCTCCACGGCCAGCATGCGCCCCTCGTAGGATTGAACCAGCTTGTCCACGGCCTCCAGGCGGCGCAAGGAGCCACTGTGTTGGTCCCTCTCTCGCTCCACCACCGTCTGCTGCTGACGTACCACATCTTCGATGCGACCCTGACCGGCCAGTTGACGCTCCTGAAGACGGCCCAGTTGCTCCTTGGCCTGGCGCACCTCGTCCTGAAGATGCGGAAAGGCTGCAAGATGGGAGGAGAGAGCGGAGAGGATGTCTTCCTGCTTCTGCATAGTCTCCGCCAGGCTCCAGATCTGGTTTCGCGCCTGCTCCACCTGCTGCTCCAGCTTATGGAGCTGGCTCTTGGCCTGGCGAAGCTCCTCCTCCAGCCAGGGAACAGCGTCGGCCGAGGGAGCCGCCGCCTCCGCCCGAGAAGGGTTAGCCTTTGGCCGATTCTTGTCCGCGCACATCGTTATCCCCCCCAACCTGCCGCCGGGCCGCTCAGCTTTCCACCCGCAGGAGATTGCCGATGCGGCTCACCACCGCCAGCTTGCTTGTCTCCTCAACGGCCTTCTGCACCGATTCCTCGCGCGCGACGTGGGTCATGATCACCAGCTCCGCCGTCTGAGCCGCCTCATCCGTCTCCTTCTGGATGACCGAGGCGATGCTCACACCGTTGTCGCCGAAACAGCGAGCGATCTGGGCCAGCACGCCGGGCTGATCGGGCACCTCCATCCGCAGATAGTAGCGGCTGGTCAGTTCAGCCATCGGCCTCATGGGCAACGGCCGGCCCGCTCGCCAGGGCCAGCGTTCTCCTCTCCGGCCGGCCTTGGCCGCCGTCACGCTGTGAGCGGCATCCATGACATCGGCCACGATAGCGCTGGCCGTAGGATAAGGTCCGGCTCCCGGCCCCTGGAAGAGAACTCGACCCAACAGGTCGCCCTCCACCTGAACGGCGTTGAGCACGCCGTCCACGTTGGCCAGAAGCTCGTCCTGGGGCACAAACGCCGGATGTACCCTGGCGTCCACGCCGTCCTCCCCCCTCTTGCCCACCGCCAGCAGCTTGATGGCGTAGCCTAGCTCTTGAGCGTAGCGGAAGTCGCGGGCGTTGAGGCTGGTGATCCCCTCACAGTAGATATCCTCCGGGCGGACATGGGTGTGGAAGGCCAGGCTGGTCAGGATGGCCAACTTGTAGGCAGCATCGATCCCCTGCACGTCGTTGGTGGGATCAGCCTCGGCGTAGCCCAGGGCCTGAGCCTGGCGGAGCGCCTCCTCGAAGTCCAGCCCCTCTTTGCTCATGCAGGTGAGAATGTAGTTGGTGGTGCCGTTGATGATGGCCCGGATGGAAGTGATGTCGTTGGCCGAGAGGTCGCGCCTGAGGGGGCCAATGATGGGGGTGCCGCTGCCGACGCTGGCCTCGAAGAGGATATCTACCCCCTTCTCCTGGGCTAGAGCCAGCAGCTCGGGGCCGTGCTTGGCCATGACCTCCTTGTTGGCGGTGACTACGTAGCGACCGGAGCTGAGGGCCTCCTTGATGAAATCGTAGGCCGGCCGCTCGCCCCCCAGGAGCTCGATGACGATGTCCACCGCCTTGTCGTCCAGGGCAACACGGGGGTCGTCGGTGACCAGGCGGCGGTCCACCGGAATGTTGTCAGCTTTGTAGAGGTCGCGCTCCAGGATGTGCCGCAGGCTCAAGTCGAGCCCCCGTTGCTGAGCGTAGGTTGACCCTTTCTTCAGCAAGGTGCGGGCTACGCCGCTGCCTATCACCCCCAAGCCCAACAGAGCGATCTCGATCCGGTCCTGCTTGGCCATGTTCTCCTATCCTACAGACTGAAAACCTCTGTCCACCGCCCACTGGATCTTATCGGCGTCTTCTAACACAGGCTGAACATCAGGCACGGCGAGGAGAGTCCGTTGCTCCGCCAGCCAATAGGAGAAGTAGCTGTTGCTGATAAGGGTCCGCTGGTCCGACGTCACCTCTCGACCGTCCTCCCTCTCCTCCACCTCAAAGATGAAATAGCCGCCCTGGCCGGGGATGGGTTGGCTGGGAGTGCCAACCTCCAGAGCGAACACCTTGGTGGCGTAGGTCAAATCCATCTCATCGCGAGCCAGCCAACCTCTTTCGCCGCCCTCTTCCTTGGTGTCGCTGTCCAGGGAAAGCTCACCAGCCAGGGCGCCAAAGTCTTCGCCAGCATCCAGGCGTTCCAGCACCGAGAGGGCTTCATCCTCCGTGCCCACCAGGATCTGGCGCACCCTCACCTGATCGAGGGTGTCGGGCACGGACTGGGAGAAGACCTCCTGCACCTTGCCGACAAGGAGACTCGCCTCCACCATCGTCCGGTACTCTTTCTCCGAGAGGTTACTCCTCTTCAACTCCTGCTCAAAGGCGCTGGCGAACGCCTCCGGATTACTCTCCGAGAGGCCCAATATTTCGTCGAGCCTCAACTCCATCTCCTCCGGCGACACAGACACGCCCAGTTCAACGGGCGCCCTCTGCAGCAGCAGCTCTTCGCTCTCCAGCATAGTGACCGCGGTGGTAAAGACCAATTGGGCCTGGCTGGTGTCCTGAAAGCCTATGCTGACCACATAGAACCCGAGGCGGCGGGCGAAGTAATCGAGATCGAGGGTGGTTTCGCCTACCTCAATGGCCTTGGAGTTAGGACGCTGGACGTGCTCCCCGTAGTAGTCCTGAAAGAGAGCAAAGCCGATGATTCCCACAATGATGACCAAGAGCAGCACAAAGGCGCTAATAGCCGCTACCTGGAGCCGGAACTCGTGGCTCCAGGGCCGCCGCCGTGGCCGCGGCGGGATGGGCAGAGGTCTCTGTCGTCTCTTCTTGACCAATGTAAGACCCCTTCAAGGATAACCAACGGACAGGCAGACGGGACCCTCCCCCACCGCGCCGGCCCGAACAGCGCCAGCTACTGGCGTGAGGTGGAAGAACCCGCTACGCGAATGTGCTCTGGTGTGTAGGGCAGAAGAGCCAAATGCCTGGCCCGCTTCAGGGCCTGGGATAAAGCCCGCTGATGCTTGGCGCAGGTTCCCAACTTCCTCCTGGGCTCGATGCGCCCGCGATCGGACAGAAAGCGCCGCAGCTTACTAGGGTCTTTGTAGTCGATGACCTCGACGTGCTCGACACAGAACATGCACACCTTGCGTCGGCGGCCGTACCGCCCACGCCGCTTAGGCCTACCCCCGTCGGCAGCGCCTTCTCCTCGGGATTCCCTTTCTGATTCCGCTCTCATCGATCAAACCCACCTATTCAAAGGGTAGCTCCTCGGCCTCCGTCGTTTCCGACTCCCCTTCCCCTTCCTCAGTCAAGGGCGCACCTTGCGCTCGATCGAGGAATAGCACCCTGTCGGCGATCAGCTCGTTGCGAAAGCGCCGCTGGCCGTCGGGGGCTTCCCAGCTACGACTGCGCAGCCGCCCCTCTACATAGACCCGCCGTCCCTTCTGAAGGTACTGGCTGCACTGCTCGGCCAGATTCCGCCAGGCTACGATGGTGAACCACTCGGTATCCTCCCGCCGTTCGCCATCGCGCGACGTGTACCTGAAGTTGGTGGCGACGCGGAAGGTGGTCATGGCGTCACCGCTGGCGGTGTAGCGCATCTCCGGATCGGTGCCCACATTGCCGATAATCATCAGCTTGTTCAGACCTGCCATCGCGCCAGCTCCTCTCGCTCAGCCCGAAGATGCCCGCATACTTCAGGTGGCGGCGCTTTCGCTTTCTTCCAGACGCACCACCAGATAGCGGATTATCTCCTCTGTCAGCTCCAGGCTCGCTTCCAGATCGGAGATCTGCGTGGGGTCGAGCTTGAACTGGGTAAGGACGTAGTTGCCTTCGGTGTAGTGCTTGATGGGGTAGGCCAGCCTTCTTCGGCCCCAGCGATCGACCTCGGCCACCTCTCCGCCGCGTCCGGTGATGAACTGTCCCACCTTATCGATAGTCCCAGGCACTTCCTCCTCGGGAACATCGGGGTTGATGATCATCACCATCTCATATTGGCGCAACGGCTCGTTCTCCTCCTCCCTAATAGCAGGCGAACCCGGAAGTCCCCCCGCCATGGATCACGGAACGCAGCGAATTATAGCACGCGGCTGTTTCCGTCACAAGCGAAGCGGCGTCAGGCAAGCCCTGCTCACTCTCATCGGCTGGGGACGCCCGGCACCGGGAAGCCGCCGGCCATCTCCGCCACCTCCTGGCGGACGGCCGCCGCCACCTTCTCATCCCCCATGTTGTTCAGGATGCGGACGATGAACGCGGCGATGCGGCGCATCTCGTCCGGGCCGCAGCCCCGGCTGGTAACAGCCGGAGTGCCGATGCGGATGCCGCTGCCCACCATCGGCGGTCGCTGATCGTAGGGGATGGTGTTCTTGTTCACAGTGATGCCCACAGCGTCTAGCGCCAGCTGAGCATCGCGGCCGGTGATCCCCTTCTCTCCCACGTCCACCAGGAGCAGGTGGTTGTCGGTGCCGCCGGAGACGAGGCGCAGACCGTGGCCCTGAAGCTCCTCCGCCAGCACCCTGGCATTCTCCACGATCTGCCGCTCATATTCGCCGAACTCCGGCCGCAAAGCCTCGCCGAAGCAAACGGCCTTGGCAGCGATACTGTGCATATGGGGCCCGCCCTGGGTGCCCGGAAACACGGCACGATCGATGTTCTTGGCCAGGTCCGCCTTGCAGAGGATGAATGCGCCGCGAGGGCCGCGCAGGGTCTTGTGAGTGGTGGATGTGACCACCTGGGCATAGGGCACCGGCGACGGGTGAAGGCCGGTAGCCACCAGGCCCGCGATGTGGGCTATGTCCGCCATGTGGTAGGCGCCCACCTCATCGGCGATCTCCTGGCAACGGGCGAAGTCGATGATCCGGGGATAGGCTGTGGCCCCTGTGACGATGACCTTGGGCTTGTGCTCGCGGGCGAGGGCGGCCATCGCGTCGTAGTCCAGAAGCTCCGTCTCCCGATCGACGCCGTAGTGGACGAAGTGGTAGAGCTTCCCCGAGAAGTTGACATTAAGGCCATGGGTAAGGTGGCCGCCCTGGGCCAGGTCCATGCCCATCGCCGTGTCGCCCACCTCCAGGAGGGCGGTATAGGCAGCCCTGTTAGCCTCCGCGCCGCTATGGGGCTGGACGTTGGCGTGCTCGGCGCCGAAGAGCTCCTTGAGCCGGCTGATGGCCAGCTCCTCCACCTCGTCCATGTACTGGCAGCCGCCGTAGTAGCGTTTCCCCGGATAGCCCTCGGCGTACTTGGTGCTGAGGACAGTACTCTCCGCTTCCAAAACGGCGGCGCTGGCATAGTTCTCCGAGGCGATGAGCTCAAAGCCCAGGCGGTTTCTATCCTCCTCGCGTTTGACAATCGCTGCCACCTCAGGGTCCTGCTGTTCCAGAACGCCCATCTCTACCCCCTCGCCTTTTCAGTCCGCCAAACAAAAAGGCAGGCCACCCTCCGAAGGTTGTTGCTCCTGCCTACCTGCCGCCGTCGATGTCCGCTTGAAGAGAGCTTACTCCTGTCGATGTCAGCCCCAGTTTAGTCCAGGGGCCGCGCAGCGTCAACGCTGGCCCTGGCCGGTGGCCGGTTCGCCGTTGGTGGGTGGCCTTCCCAACCCCGCGGGATGAATCCCGCGGCTCCGTCTATCGATTCAAGGAAGGCGCGAGTTTCTCCGCCCGAGGCAGAGTCCGCAAGGCGGACAACCCGCGCGATGGCCCGATCACTCATGCCTCCCCCTACAGCCGGCGGTCGTGCTCCTGCCAGGCGTGCTCCACCAGGGCCATCAGGCCGCCGGAGACCAGCGAGTGGCCGCCGAGCAGCACCGGTATGGGCGCCCGCCCGGCTGCCTCCGTGAACCCCCGCAGAAAGGGCTCCTCGATCTCCTCATGCCTGCCAACGTCCGAGAGGAAGCGATCGGCGCGGCTGGCCTCGATGCCCAGGTGGGCCAGAAGCACACGGCTGTCCAGGAAGGCGGCATCGGCCAGCTCCGCCAGGGTGGTGAAGAAGCGCTCCATCCCCACCTCAGCGAGATAGAAGCCCAGCAGGGAGCGCGGCTGGCCGCTCTGAAGGCGGCGGTCGGCATGCATGCCCCGCTCCTCGGCGAAGAAGCGCACGCGGCAGGCCGTCTCCCTCTCCAGATACTGCCATACCTGACTGCCCACCCGACCGGCCACCAGAACCTGCGCCCTGGAGTCGGTGAAATAGGCCAGCATTTGCCGATAGGCCGCAATGTCCAGCCGCCAGCGGTCGAGGAGGCGCTGCAAGCGGGGGCCGGCTCCTCCCACCAGGGCCAGGATGGCCAGGTCGGAGGGCGAGTCGATGTCGAACTGGCTGGAGACGCTGCGGGGCAGTTGCCGCGGCGACAGCCCGGCCTGCTCGGCCAGCAGGCGGGCCAGAGGGTTGTCGCTGTCGGGCAAGTCGATCTTCTCGAGGGCCTCCGCCGGTGCGAAAGCCACCAGGTCGGCCGAGTACAGGTTGTTGGTGATCACCAGCCCATCGTCTCGGCCCAGCTCCTGGGCGATACCCACGAACTCCTGGGCCGAGAGCAGGGGAAGACTGCCGCCGCTGAAGTAGAGGAGCCTTTCCAGGCCAAACCTATCGATGACCCCTGCCAGGCGGCGGCCGAAGTGAAAAGATCCAGCGTCTACATCCACGACCACCGCCGGAGGCAGGTCCGCCAGCCCTTCCTGCGAGTCGGCGACGAGGACAGCAGAGGCGAAGGCACCGGTGGAGAGGGCTCGCTCCAGACTATCGAGGGTTGCGGCACGGCGAGCGGCGGCCGTCATCTCCTCCAGGGGGCTGCCGCTCAGGCCGCCCAGGAAGGCTACAAGGGTGGGAACCTCAGCCAAGTCATCAGACGGGAGAAACCCCTACCTACAGCGCCTCGGGGATGATCATGCCGTAACTGTCATCGCGCCGCCGGTAGAGGAGAGCGTAGGTGTCAACATCGGCGTCGAAGAAGAGGAAGAAATCGTGGCCCAGGAGCTCCATCTGCTCGATGGCCTCCTCCTCGGTCATCGGCTTCACATGGAAGCGCTTGACTCGCACCACCCGTCCCAAAACGATCTCCTCCTCCCCCTCTTCCTCTTCCTCCTCCTCAACCTCAACCTCATCAGTCGAAGCGACCTTTCCTCTCCTAGCTGCCTCTCTGGCCTTTATATGCCTGTCGCTGCGGTAAACCTTCTCCTTATAGCGCCGCACCTGGCGGGTAAGGACATCGGCGGCAGCGTCGAGGGCCGGCAGCAGACGGGAGCCCCTCTCCTCCGCTCGCAGGTAGGTACCATCGCAGTTCACCGTTAGCTGAACCACGTATCGGTGGGCGTTCTCTCCCCCCTCTTGCTCCAGGTCAATGATGGTTTCATCCACCATGGGGAGATAGCGGCTCAGACGGCTCAGCTTGCTGGCGGCGTACTCTCGCAAGCTATCGGTGACAGCGACATGACGAGAACGAAAGGTGAGCTCCATATCTGATTAATCCTCCCTACATGTCCCCAGGCGGGGACCTCCCTTAACTGCATTTTAGCAACCAAGCCAGCACCCTTTCAAGGATATCAGTCCTCGCGGGCGAAGGTGAGCGCCCAGACGGAAGCCGCGCCGGCCTGCCGCAGGGCACGAGCGCAGGCATCGAGGGTGGCGCCGGTGGTCATCACGTCGTCGATGAGCAGAATGCGCCTGCCCTCCACCCGGCGGCGGTCGGCGATGAAGGCATCGGCCACGTTGCGCCGGCGTTCCTCCGCCTGGGCGCTGCGAGCCTGCGGCGGAGTGTTGCGACGGCGCGCCAGTCCTCGCTTGGCCAGGGGCAGGCCGCACAGGCGGGAAAGCTCTCGCGCCAGCAGCGCCGACTGGTTGTAGCCCCGCAATCGCTGCCTTCTGCCGTAGAGCGGCACGGCCATCACAACCTCGGCCTCGATGACTTCCTCCTCTACACAGGGAGCCATGAGCTGCGCCATCGGTTTGGCCAGGGCGGAAAGGTAGTTGTACTTGAGAGCATGTACCGCCTCCCGCGCCGCACCCTGATAGAGATAGGGCGAGCGCGCCCCCTGGAAGGCCGGACTCTCCTCGCGGCAGCGGCCGCAGAGAGCCCCCTGGCGCTGAGGCTGCCAGCACGTCGGGCAGCGCGGCGGCCGAGCGGAAGGCAATTCCGCCTGGCAGGACTGGCAGAGGAAAGAGCCAAAGGCCCCGCAGCCCACACAGCGGGCCGGAAAGAGGACGTCCAGCACCGCCTGGCCCACGCGGGCCAGAGGAGACGGTCCCGCCATCGATCACCTCCCTGTCGCCGATGTTGGTATTATACAGCCTTCGCCTTGCCCCGCCTGAAACGGCTGCATTAAACTGAGAGCAGGAAAGAACCGTGAAGATCAGGGTGAAATTCTTCGCCGCCCTCCACGATGCAACGGGCAGACGGGAGCTGAGCCTGGAAACGCAGGAAGGGCTGACGGCCGGCGAACTCTATCGCGACCTCTGCGCTCGCTTCCCTCGTCTGGCCGACTACGGCGGCGGCCTGATGCACAGCGTGAACGCCGAATACGTCTCCCCTGACCATCCCCTGCGCGACGGCGATGAGGTAGCCTTCATCCCTCCCGTGAGCGGAGGCGCCCATGCTTGTTAGGATCACCGCCGACCCTCTAGACCCCCAACCGCTCGTCGAGCACGTTCGCCGCGACGAGAGCGGCGCGGTGGTCCTCTTCCTGGGCGTCGTGCGCAACAACAACCTGGGGCGGCGCGTCTTCCATGTGGAGTACGATGCCTACCCCCAGATGGCCGAGAAGGAGCTGCGGCAGGTGGCTGAGGAGGTCATGTCCCGCTGGCCGATCACCGACATCGCCATCGCTCACCGAACCGGCCGCCTGGAGATAGGGGAGACCAGCCTCATCATCGCCGTCTCCTCCCCCCATCGCCAGGAAGCCTTCGAGGCCTGTCAGCATGTCGTGAACCGAATCAAGGAGGTCGTCCCCATCTGGAAGAAGGAAGTGTGGGAGGGAGGCGAGAGCTGGATCGAGGGGGAGGGCCGGGCCAGCCGGCAGCCCCAATGAGCAGCTCCGATTTCGTCTCCAGCCCGCCCCGCTTCTGCCCTCGCTGCGGCGGTCACCTCAGCGAACGCACTATAGAGACGGAAGAGCGGCCCCGCCTGGTCTGCGATCAGTGCCAGCGCATCTTCTATATCAACCCCAAGGTGGTAGCGGGGATCATCATCGAGCGCGGCGGCCGCCTGCTGCTTCTCCGCCGCTCCATCGAGCCCCGCTACGGTAGCTGGACCTTCCCCGCCGGCTTCATGGAGATCGACGAGACGGCCGAGGAAGCAGCCGCACGCGAGGCGGAGGAGGAGGTCGGGCTGACGGTGAAGGCGGGACCGCTGGTGGGCCTCTACTCGCGGCCGGCGCCGGAGGCCCCGGGCATCCTGACCGTCGTCTTCCAGGGACAGAAGCCGAAGGGCCCGGTGAAGATCGGGCACGAGGCGCTGGAGGCCCGCTGGTTTGCCCCGGATGACATCCCCTGGGACGATCTCTCCTTCGAGACCACCGAGTGGGCCCTGCGCGACTGGCTACGGGCTCGCCAGGATAGCCGCCGCCGGCCTCAGCGGGCGGCCCGCCCCCGTCCGCCCCGTCGCGGCGGCTGAGGCGGCGGAGCCTGCTTCCTGGGCCGCCCCCGATAGTCGGGGGCCTCGATCTCGAAGATCATGCTCACCTTGGTGTCGTACATGCGCGAGACCCAGGAATCGGGCAGGTCGTCCAGAGGGCAACCCACCGTGATGACCGTCGGCAGCTTGGCGTTGTAGCGATAGTTGAGGATCTGGAACAGCTTCTCTTGAGCCCAGGGGGTGGCGCTGTGCACCCCCAGGTCGTCCAGGATGAGGCAGGGAGTGGTGCGCGTCGCATCGAAGACCTGATCGAACTGGCCGCCCGGCGCATCCTCCCGAAAGGACGAGCGCAGCACCTCCAAGAGGTCGGGCACAACGCAGAACTCCACTGCCATGCCCCTGCTCTCCAGATGGTGGCCGATGGCCGCCGCCAGGTGGGTCTTGCCGCAACCAGTGCGGCCCAGGAGCACCAACCATCCCTCAGGGTTCTCCGCGTAGTTCCTGGCCGCCCGCGAGGCATTGCGCAGGCTCTGGGCGGCCTCTGCGCTGATGCCGATCCCGCCCAGATAGAAGCTCTCGAAGGTCATCTCCCGGATAATCGGCAGCGCCAGCCCGCCGAAGGCGGCCGTCCGCCCGCCTGGCCCGTGCTCCAGCAGAAAGACCTGCGATAGGCCTGCGTCGCGCAGGCGGGTGCGTAGCCGCTCGTCCATCTCCTCCAGGGGCACGCTGGTGGTGAACACCGTCGGCAGGCGGTGGTTGTAGCGATGGTTGACCAACTGGAAGAGCTTCTCCTGAGCCCAAGGCGTCGCGGTCTGTGCGCCCAGGTCGTCCAGGATCACCAGAGGGGCGTTGCGCACCTGCTCGAACAGATCATCGTAGGAGACCTCACTGCCCGGCCCGTAGGCCGCCCGAAGGTGGTCCAGCAGGTCAGGCACGACCACAAAGAAGGCCGGCCGCCCCTGCTCGATTGAGGCGTTGGCGATGGCCGCCGCCAGGTGGGTCTTGCCGCAGCCGCTCGCTCCCCAGAGGACCAGCCAGCCGCTGGGCTCCTGGGCGAACTGCTGGGCCGCCGCAACCGCCGCGGCGAACCTCTCCTGATTGCCGGTGTCGGTACTGCGGCCACGGCTCATGAGGTTGGCGAAGGTCAGGCGGGTCAAGGGCCCCAGGTTGCTGTAGCGCTGCAGGCGGGCCAGCCGCTCCTCTTCCTTTTCCTCCAGCGCGCAGCGACAGGGGAAAGCGCGACCGAAATCCGGATGATCGAGGGGGACGTCCTTGCGCACGAAGCCTGCCCCCCGGCAGACGGGACACACGCCCTCTTCGACCCTCTCGGCGGCCTCAGTGCCGGACGAGATGCCGGTATTGCCCGGAGAGGGGGGGCTTGCGCCCAGGTCTTTCAAGATCTCGTCCAGCCTTTTCATAGTCCGGACCTTCTGCCTCCCAGCGCTTGAGAATGGCGACGATGTAGCGCCAACTCCGCTTGTTCTGTTCCGCCGCTATCCGAAAGGCCGGCAGGAACCATTCGGCGGGATACTCCTTTTCGGCGTCCTCCAGCTCCTCGGCGATCAGCGGCGTCAGCGGGCCCACATTCTGCTCGTAGAGCTCGAAGATGTTGGGCTTGGGTTCACGTGGCTCTGGCGACGGCGGAAGGAGCCGCCCCAGGCTCTCCTCGCCAGCCTCAATGGCCTCCACCGCCTGCCGGCCAGCCGGCGTGTTCAGAAAGTACAGCTCCTGTGCCTGAGCCCGCGGCCCGCCTGCCGCGGAGTCGGGCTCCACGTCCAGGCGCAGAAGCGTCCCCCGCTCTACCGCCGCGTCGAGGCCCCGCCGCAAGGCGCCCTCCCCCAGCGAATCGAGGGCGGCGACCAGTATGTCATCGGCGGCCAGCTCAGCGTAGGTCAGAAATCGCGGCTGTCCCTTCTTGCGATGGTCGGCAAAGAAGGAGTAGAGGCTGACCACCAGCTCGGCGGGGTCGTTGATGCGCGGCAGGACAGCAGTGAAGAAGAGGTTGGGAATGACAGTAGCCAGAGCTCCGGGAGGAAAGCCCTCGAACCGCTCCTGCTCTAGCTCCATCCGCCGTCCCCCTCCGGCTGGGCGACAAGGAGGTCCTCGAAGCGAGCCACCTTGTCCCGAAAGCGCAGGTGGATGGTACCCGTAGGCCCGTTGCGGTGCTTGCCCACGATGATCTGGGAGATGCCAGCCGGATAGCTGTCGCTCGGGCGGTCGGGGTGCATGTGCTCCCACTCATCCCTGCGCACGTAAGCATCCTCACGATAGATGAAGAGAACCACGTCGGCGTCCTGCTCGATGCTCCCCGACTCCCGCAGGTCGCTGAGCATGGGGATGTGGGTGGCCCGCGCCTCCACCGCTCGCGAGAGCTGGGAGACAGCGATGACCGGCACGTTCAACTCCCGCGCCAGCTCTTTGAGGGAGCGCGATATGTAGCTGATCTCCTGCACTCGGTTCTCCGCTACCACGCTGCCGTGCATGAGCTGCAGATAGTCGACGATTATCAGATCCAGGCGGCTCTCTCTGGACAGACGCCAGGCTTTGCCCCGCATCTCGGGCACGCGCACGACGGCGCTGTCGTCCACGTAGATGTTGACGTTGGCCAGCACGCCGATGGCCTGCATGATCCGCCGCTCCTCAGCCTCGTTGTGGGTGCCCAGGCGCAGGCGGGTGGAGTCGACGTTGGACTCCATGGCCAGGAGGCGCTGAGCCACTTGCTCGCCGGCCGTCTCCAGGCTGAAGACGGCCACCGTCGCCTGCTGGCCCACAGCCGCATTGCGAGCGATGTTCAGGGCCAGGGAGGTCTTGCCCAGGCTAGGGCGGGCGGCCAGGACAACCAGGTCGGCCCGCTTGAGGCCGCCCAGGAGGGTGTCCAGGTCCATGAAGCCCGTGCGGATGTGACCCTCGGAGCTGGGGACCCCTTCCTCCTCCAGCGGCCCCTCCACATGGCGCTCCAAGAGCTCCTTGATGTGCACGAAGTCGCTGACCAGCTTCTCCCCGCGCACGGTCGCCAGCAGGCCCTCGGCCCGCGACAGGATGGCGGGCAGGTCGGGCCCACCCTGGTAGGCCATCTGCTGTATCCGCTGGCTGGCATCGAGCAGGCGGCGATAAACGGCGTCTCTCTGGACGATCTGGGCGTAGTACTCGACGCCCTGGGGAGTGGGCAGCTCCGTCACCAGTTGGCTGAGGTAAGCCACGCCCCCGATCTCCTCCAGCCGCCCTCGGCGGGCCAGCTCATGGGCGAGGGTGATCTGGTTTATGGCATCGCTCCGCTGCCAGAGGGCCAGGCAGGCATCGTAGGCCCAGGCGTTCTTCTCGCGGAAGAAGTCGGTGGGTTGCAGTAGGGGCGCTATCTTGAAGATTGCCTCGCCGTCCACCAGCAGAGAGGCAATGACCGCCTCCTCAGCCTCGATGTCGTGGGGGGGCAGCTTCTCGGCTACCGCAGTGGCCATCGTCTCGCCTTACTCTTCCGCGCGAGACCTTCTGCGAGCTACGATCTCATCGACCGAGCGGCCGATAAGCAGCCTCCCCAGATTGCGGTGCCCCACCTGCAGGTAGTACTTCCGCCAGGCCTGGCGGATGTCGTCGGCGGTCTTTGCGCCGTCCAGGTCCTTCTCCGCTTGCTTGAGAAGGGCCTCCGTCTCTTCGACAGGCATAGTCATGATTGCTCTCCTTCACCTTTGGAACGCCTCTTACGCCCTTTCTTCTCCTTTTTCTCCTCCGCCTCCTGGGGAGGCTGCTCCTCGGCGGCCTCCGCCGG
>CAZXAF010000010.1:0-18240 GCA_964638905.1 uncultured Dehalococcoidia bacterium | reverse complement strand
GGCCCAGGTCGTGCCCTTTCCAGCCAAGGGTCGCTGCTGTGGGGGCTCCCTGATCATATCCAACGTAGACCTGGCTCTGGGCTTGATTCAGCGGATACTGGATAGCGCTCACAGCAACGGCGCAGAGTGTATCGTCACTGTCTGTCCCTTGTGCCAGTTGAGCCTGGATGCCTATCAGGGGATGGTCAACAACAAGTTCGGGACCCACTACAAGCTTCCCATCCTGTTCCTCAGTCAGTTGTTGGGTACCGCCCTTGGAATGGAGCACAAGGATCTGGGCTTCGAGAAGAGCATAGTGTCCTCGGAGAAGGTGCTGGCACGTCATTTGCAGGAGGGCAAGCGATGAAACCAAGGATAGGCGTTTACATCTGCCACTGCGGAGCGAACATCGCACCCACTGTAGATGTTGAATCGGTGAGGGAGTTTGCCGAGGGTCTCGACTCGGTGGTTGTCGCCCGAGACTACAAGTTCATGTGCTCCGACCCGGGGCAGAACATGATCAAAGAGGATGCGGAGAACCTCCAGCTCGATCGGATTGTGGTGGCTGCTTGCTCGCCCCAGATGCACGAAGCCACCTTCCGCCGGGTCTGCGAGGAGGCAGGAATCAACCGCTATCTTTTCCAGCAGGCCAACATCCGCGAGCACTGCTCGTGGGTGACTCATGACAGCGAGCAGGCTACTAAGAAGGCCAAGGCCTTGGTGACTGCCGCCGCCAGGCGCGTCGCGCGCCAAGAGTCCTTGGAGGTCAGGGAGGTGGGCGTTACTCCCGCCGCTCTGATAGTGGGAGGAGGCATCGCCGGCATTCAGGCCGCTCTGGACATCGCCGAGGCGGGGTACAAGGTCTACCTGGTAGAGCGAGAGCCATCGATCGGTGGCCACATGATCCAGCTAGACAAAACCTTTCCTACCCTGGACTGCTCAGCCTGCATCCTCACCCCCAAGATGGCTCAGGCTGGCTCCCATCCCAACATCGAGCTCATGACCTACAGCGAGGTGGTGGAGGCCTCCGGCTACGTGGGGAACTTCCAGGTCAAGATCAGAAAGAAGCCCCGCTACGTGGACGAGAGCAAGTGCACCGGCTGCGGCATCTGCCAGGAGAAGTGCCCCTGGACGGCCGACAACGAGTTCGATGTGGGCCTGGGCAAGCGCAAGGCCATCTATACCCCCTTCGCCCAGGCGGTGCCCAACGTCCCTGTGATCGACACCGAACACTGCGTGTATTTCCAGAAGGGCACCTGCCGGGCCTGCCAGAAGTTCTGTGAGGCCAAGGCCATTGATTTCGAGCAGTCCGAGGAGCTTGTCGAGGTGGAGGTGGGGGCCATAGTACTTACCACAGGCTACGAAACATTTGACCCCTCGATAATCTATCAGTACGGCTACAAGCGCCTGGACAACGTCATCACCGCTCTTGAGTTCGAGCGCCTGTGCAACGCCGCAGGGCCCACCGGCGGCCGCATCGCATTGAACGGCAGCGCGGAGCCCGAAAGAGTGGCCATCATACACTGCGTCGGCAGCCGCGACCGGAACTATCACGAGTACTGCTCCAAGGTTTGCTGTATGTACTCCATGAAGTTCGCTCACCTGGTGAGAGAGAAGACAGGAGCAAAGGTCCACGAGTTCTACACCGACCTCAGAAGCAGCGGCAAGGGCTACGAGGAGTTCTATAACCGCATCCAGAATGAAGGGGTCATCTTCGTTCGCAGTCGCCCTCCCGAGGTGTTCTCCGAAAACGGAAACCTGGTTGTGCAGTGCGAAGACACTCTGGCCGACTGCCAACGCCGTGTCCCCGTGGACATGGTTATCCTGAGCACCGCCCTTCAGCCGCGATCGGATGCCGGAGAGGTTGCCAGGCTATTCGGCATTAGCCGAAGCGCCGATGGTTTCTTCTTGGAGAAGCATCCCAAGCTGGCGCCGGTAGCGACCATGACCGATGGCGTCTTCGTCGCCGGTTGTGCTCAAGGCCCCAAGGACATCCCCGACACGGTGGCCCAGGCATCGGCAGCGGCGGCGGCGGTTCTGTCCATGATCTCGAAGGGCAAGATCGAGGTTGAGGCGGCAACCTCCGTCGTGGACGAGGAGCTTTGCTCCGGCTGCAAGACCTGCGCCTCCCTCTGCCCCTACAATGCCATCTCCTTCCTGGCGGACAAAGAGGTGGCGCAGATCAACGACGTCCTGTGCAAAGGCTGTGGAGTATGCGTCGCTGCCTGTCCGGCGGGAGCTATCACCGGTCGCCACTTCACCGACAAGCAGATCCTTGCCGAGATCGAAGGCCTCCTGGCGGACGTCAAGCCACCCCTAGTAGCGGTTTAGGGAGGTGTCCCAGCTTTTTGGAATCGGTCACTAAGGTAGCTGTACATACCGTGGGGAGTGCGGGACGCCGATCCGCGACCGCACTCCCCTTGTAGTACACCGCCCTAGTCGAATTGGACCCCTTCGACGGCGGGCTTCCGGCAGGGTAGCTGCAAAGGCCGCACCCTAGGCCGCGTATCGCGCCATCCTATTCCCCAGGTGGCCTGAGCACCAGCCGGAAACCGTCCTCAACATCCGCAACCGTTACAGAGTATCCCCTGCTCCTGGCCAGACGCGATACGTTCTCCTTGGAGACCGCGCTCTCCACCAGCACGCCTATGGTTTCCGTCGGATTCCCCTCCATGGCCTTCTTGGTTTTCACCACCGGGATGGGACAGGAAAAGCCCCGAACGTCGACCTCAATCATTGCTGCCCTCCTGTCGCGCAGCAGACCCCGCTCCACTGGCAAAGGTACTCTTTGAACACCGCCTGAAACTGCCCGATGATCTGCCGCACCCTGGTAGCCGGAGTGGCCCCTGCGAACTTGCCCGCCATCCGGTTCGTCCTGGCGGCGATTATGGCCGCCTCCTGCGGCTCCAGCCCGGCATAGACGAAGGCGGACACAAGACCGGTGATGGTATCCCCCGTCCCTCCGACTGCCTCCAGCGCAGGCACGTCAGGCTCGCCCACTGTAGCCACAACATCCCCACCGTCCACCACATAGTCGATCGCCCCCTTGACCAGAAGTAGCCTGGCCGCGTTCTCGTGCCGGTAGGCGGCGGCGACCAGGTCCGGAGTCTGGCCTATGTCAGCGTCGAACAGGTGCCTGGCGATGTAGGCGGGATGGGTGGCATCGGGATCGGCCAGGAATGCCATCTCAGCGGCATCGGGCGTGAAGATATCGAAGTGCGAAGCCAAGCCTGCCGCCTTGGCGGCGTACATCGAGCCCGCGTCGGCGATCATGAGCACCTTGCGGGGGCATCTCTGGACGGACTCGCAAAGCCTCTTCATCAGGGCCATGATGGGAAGGCAATAGTGGAGCGCCATTACCTGGGGAGAGAGGGCATCCACCTTCTCGATGAGATACTCATATATCTCCCGGCTGCCCTTGCCCTGCCCGGTATCTCCCGCGACCAGGACCTGGGGGGCCTCCAGCTTCAAGTAGTCGACCACAGTCAGCGCGGCGCTGATCATCGCCCCCGTGCCCTGGGCACAGGGGATGCGGCGCCCCTCGACAACCAGGTCATCCCCATCGAGCGCGGGCCTCCCCATGGTCAGGGGAAGGTCCCTTATGGGTACAGTGCCGGCAATGAGCATCATCGCTGCTCACCTCCCTGCCAGAGGGCCAGACACTCTTCGAGTGCTCGGTCCAACATCAGGGCGCAGAGGGTGAAGCCGATATCCCTCGGCCGCGGCACCTCGCTGAGCCTCCTGTCGATCAGCTCGGAGTGCAGGAAGGGGATATCGGGGCAGCCGCCGCCTGAGACATTGACAATGACCCCGCTCGCCTTGTCGAAGGAGAGCTTCATGTTGCCCGCTCTCACCATCAACTGCTCGCCGAAATCCGTCGCCTTGACGATCTCCAGTAGCTCCGATGTGCCAACCCTAAGGGGGACGACGCCGACATACGCGGCGTCCCGCTCCTTCAGCGCCCGCTCGATGCCGGGCTGCTCCACCAGGTTTATCCCCAGCGCCAGGTCACAGCCTCTGCGCAACTCCGGCGGTGGAGCAACGAGCTTGACGGCGTAGTCTGCCTTCTTGAGCACCTTCTCCGCCGTCATCGCATCCTGTACATCCTCGAAGATCACCAGCCCTCCGCCTTCAAAGGAGGGCTTCTTTCGCTTCAGAAATGCCATGACAGTCCACCCCCTAGGCCTCGTCCGCAGCGGCCGTCTTCGCCCTGGGGAAAGCCCTCCTCCACCAGGCCGCCAGCCACGCTTTGTCCATCGCCGCAAAGCCGATGGCTCCCGCCACCGCCAGGCCGAGGACCACCGCCTCCGGCCCGTACGGGCTGACGCCGGTCCGCGAGCTGGCGAGGTTGAAGTTGTGGGCGAAGGCCGCGCCGGTGAACATGCCCAGCACGAACACCGCCGCGTCGCCGTCACCCTCGCCGGACATGAAGAGCTGCCTGCCGGGACAACCCCCCGCAAGCGCGAAACACAGCCCGGCAAGCGCCATCCCCATGAAGTTCCACAAGTGATTGTCGTGGGCCACCGGCTGGTCGGCGAAGCCAAGCTTCAGCAGGTCCTCATTGGTGAACCCAGTGATCACGGCATTGGTGACCACTGCCGCGGCCAGGAGGGCGAGGACTCCGCTCAGCAGGTGGGTGTCCCTGACCAGGACGACATCGCGGATGGCGCCCATGGTGCAGAAGCGAGTGCGCTGCGCCAGCACACCCACCGCTATTCCCACCACCAGCGACACCCATATCGCAGGGTGCAGCGCCCCCGGCCCTGTGATGCTCTCGAATATGGGCCCGACGGGGTTGCCGTCGGCGTCCCGCCCGAACTCAGGCGTGAAGACGACCAGCAGCAACAGGCCGACCATGGCCGCCGGCAGTATCAGGCCGATGACAAGGGGAGCGCGCTGGGCGCGGCCCAGGTTGTAGCCGCCGCGGATGAAGAACGCCCCCAGGGCTACGCCGACCACCAGCCCCGATAGGCCCAGGATGGCGTTCAGGTC
Source organism: uncultured Dehalococcoidia bacterium (assembly GCA_964638905.1). Lineage (GTDB taxonomy): Bacteria > Chloroflexota > Dehalococcoidia > SM23-28-2 > SM23-28-2 > SM23-28-2. The sequence continues at coordinate 13,269 of CAZXAF010000010.1, read as the reverse complement.
GCCGCCCGCCAGCCGCAGAAGGGCACGCCAGGGACAGCCCAGGAACACCAGCGCCCCGATCATGGCGAACACGCCGAGGGCAAAACGGACGATCGGCGCCGAACCGGCGCGCGGCCTGAACTCCCGGAAGGCGACCGCGGCCAGGAGCGCCCCCAGCACAAAGCCGATTATCTCCGGCCGTATGTACTGGACAGCACTCGCTCTGTGCAGGCCGAGGCTTCCGCTGATGTCCCGCTCGAAGCAGGCGACACAGATGCCCATGTTCTTGGGGTTGCCCCAGTACACCAGCAACGGGGCGAGGATGCCGATGACAGCTCCCGCGAAGATGATCCCCCAGCGTGAGGCGAAGAAGCTGTTCAGTTTGGACAAATAGTCGGTCACTACCGATTCCTCCTCTCCGGGATACCAGGCAAGTGGACAGCATCGTCCGCTGGTGGGGAAATAGAGCCTGTCTCCATACCCACGCCAGGCACACGATGAGCCCAATACCTGGCGCTGGGCGGGATCTCGAGAAGCCTCAGGCCATCACCCTGCTACGGTGTGCCCGGCTCCGAAGAGGTTGTGTCTTTGGAGTGGAGGCGACAGCTAGGCCACGATGGGAACGGAGGCTACTCGAGCAGATGACTGGCGCAGAACCTGCGCCAGGCCCGCCGGGCGCTCAGCGCCGCCTCAGACGAAGCGTTGTCGCGGGACCATCGTCATCGCTCTCACCTCCTTCCCTCTTGCCTAGAGCTAACCCTTCAAGCGGGAAGCTTTGGAAAGATTATCGGCGCCGCCGGCGTTTGGATCAAGCGTCGCCCTGCAGCAGCCGACCTCGTCCAGCAGTCTGCGGGCCTCCTCCAGGTCGGCCTCCGTGTTGATGTTGAAGAAGCTGAGGTGGCGCGGGTCGATGCGGTCGATCGTCTCTTCGCCCACGTAGCGCACCCTGACCGCCTCGAACAAGGGAGCGATCTTGAGCTCACCCGCCTGCACCATCCGCTCCATGGGGCCGAGGCAGGCCTTGGAGTACAGAGCGTGAAGGGGTTCAGGCTGATCCCCCAGGCGGGGGATCACCGCGTCCACGTCGCTGCTTTCCTCTATCAGATAGCGCAGAAGCTCAGGGTTCAGGAAGGGCATGTCACAGGCCACGACGAGGCTCCAGGGCTCGGCGGAAGCGTCAACGCCGGTGAAGATCCCCCCAAGCGACCCCCGGTCGGGGTAGCGGTCGCTCACCACCCGCACCTCGGGCGGCAGAGCCAAGGACGCCCCCTGCTCCGGCGAGCCCACGACTACCAGCACCTCGCTTGTCAGGGGAGCAACCCTATCTACCACCCGCTCGATGAGGGGCCTGCCGCCGATGCGCTCCAGCGCCTTGTTCCTTTCCAGACGCCGGCTGACGCCACCGGCCAGGATCACGCCGCTGACCTGAATCGAATTGCCCATGTCCTTGGACTCCCAGGAGCTATTGGCGGCTCCGCCCGCCATCAGCGGAGCAGCGGCCTAGGCGTGCCCAGCCGTACCTGATGCGGAGCCGAGCAGGTCCGCCGCCCGCCTGTGGCCCAGCGCATCCGGCCCCACCAGCTCCCACAGGCCCAGTTCCCGCAGCTTTGCCTCCGGGATCAGGCCGTCCGCTGTCCATCCCCGCGCTCGATAGTAGGCAGCGACCATCAGGTCCAGCTCCGCCTCCGTGAGGCCTACCCCTCGGGCCGCGCCGCTGGGCAGCGCATCGGCCAGGATGCGGGGGGGAAGAGTGTCGTCACCCCGCTGCCACCCCTCTCGGATGTTGAACGCCTTCCTGAGATTGACGACCCTCTCGCCGGCCCGCCGCAGCGCTTCAGCGCTGATATCGAACCCGGTGACCAGACTGTAGATGTCGGCCGTCTCAGCATAGAAATCGGCAAAGCAGCTTCGGATGAACTTGCACAGAGCCAGGGAGTCCAGAACCGCCTCCTGGTCCTCCCCTTCCGCCACAATGAGTCCTCGACTTTCGTCCGCCTTGAACCGATCCACCAGCTCCGCCACATCCGCCTGATAGGCGGCCGAACGGTTGTGGCAGGCCCCCCTGGTAGCGATCGCCAGCCCGAGAGCCATGGTCTTCAGGCTCCTCGGCTCGTAGCCCGGCATCTCCAGCCCCTTGACCTGCATCGCCCACTGGTCGGAGCCTCCGCCGACCTGAGCAGCGGCCCGCTTGCTCCCTTCCGCCAGCAGGCTGCCAAAGCCCTCCCTGCGCGCGATCTTCTCGATGGTCGGCAGAAGCGCGGAGCCATCGCCGAACCTGAGGTCCAGCCCGTCGGTATCGTCACGGCTGAGCAGGCCACGCTCGAAGCACTCGATAGCCCAGGCGATCGTGCCGCCGGTGCTGATCGTGTCCAGCCCCAACTGGTCGCAGAGAGCGGCCGCGCGGATGAGGGTGTTCGGATCATCGATGCCCAGCAGGGGGCCGAGAGCGAACAGCGTCTCGTATTCAACCCTCCCCTTGGTCTCCGCCGACCCGCCGTTCAGCGTCCGATACAGCCGAGTGCAGCCGACAGCACAGGAGGCGCAGCCGGAGACTCCCGCCAGATGCCGCTGCTGGAGCTGTCTCCCGCTTATCCGCTCCGCCTGCTCAAAGGTGGAGCTACGGAAGTTGTGGCTTGGCAAGGCCGCCAGCCGCTGAAGGAGAAGAAGGTTCGCCGACGTCCCTTCCCGCCGGTAGCGGGCGGTCGCCGGGCCGAGGCTGCGCTCCGTCAGCCTCTGGACTATCGCCTCCAGTTCGGCCGGCCTGGCCACACCGACGCGTTTGCTCCCGGCTACGGCAATGGCCTTCAGCCGCTTGGCTCCCATCACCGCGCCGTTGCCCGTTCTGCCGGCGTGGCGGCCGTCGTTGCTGACCGTGGCGTAGCGCACCAGGTTCTCGCCCGCCGGGCCGATGGCGGCCACCCGCAGGTGCCACCCGAACTGGCGGCGAACCGCCTCCTCCGTCTCCCTCGTCCCCTTGCCCGCCAGATGGCCGACCGACTCGAACCGCACCTGCCCGTTGTCGATCACGAGGCAGGTCAGCTCGTCGGCAGCTCCCGTTACTACCAGGGCATCCACCCCTGTTCGCTTGAGCTCTATCGCCAGATGGCTGCCGGAGATGGAATCGCCGACGAAGCCGGTCAAGGGCGACTTGGCCACCACCGCGTACTTGGCAGACGTCGTCACCGGCGTGTCCACCAGAGGGTTGGCAGCAAGGATGAGCGGGTTGGCGGGCGACAGCGGTTCGCACCCTCGCGGAGCGCACTCGTACAGGAGGCGAGTTGCCAGGCCCACACCGCCTATGAAATCGCTCAGTGTGCGCTCCGGCAGCTCCTGAAGCTCGTAGCTGCGCGAGGAGAGGTCTACCTTCAGAACCTTACCGTGATAGCCGTAGAGCATCGCAGCCTCTCCACCCCTACCCTTCGCCATAGCCGGATTCGCGCGCCGCCAGGTCCATGGCCACCGTCAGCACACGCTCCGCCGGCAGCAGTCGTTTTCCACGGGCCTGGCGCAAATCGATCGTCTTGAGGTAACGGCGGCACTGCTCGCAGACACTCAGGCGATAAACCTGATCGTCGCTAGGGTAGTAGGCCAGTTTGCCAGGGTCGTCGTTGCCGCAGAACGGGCAGCCTATTCGCTGGAACACCCACTCGTTGTCACAGCGCGAGCAGAGGAGTCGCCGCCGCCCCCTCTCTCGTTCCAGGGCGGCCAGGTCCGGCTCGCCGCCGCAGATCGGGCAGCGCGCCCGATACCATGCGCCGTCGTCGACGCGAGAAGCGAGCGCCTGTGCCTGTGCCCGCAGGAAGGGCCGCATGGCGTTGTTGAAAATGAAGCCCACCAGGTTGCCGTCGAGGCCCGCTTCCGCTCCGTCACGCAGCCAACCCTCACGGAGATACCCCACGGCCAGCGTCCCCATCTGGTCTCGCTTGTCGATGAGCCAGGCGCGAATCGCGGCCACGGCCTCAGCCAGGTCCGGTCTGCGCTGGGCGACGATCGAGCCTATGCGGTCACAGAGCTCGGCCAGAGTCTGGCCATCGACGCCTAAGGATTCCGGAGAGAGCAGAGGACGCCCTCCCTCAAGCCGCTCGCTGGCCTCCTCGTCGCTCAGAGCCGCGCCGCCCGGCGGGATGCGAGCACCGGCTTGAGCCTCGAGCACTTCGCAGTGGAGTTCGATGGCATCAGCCAACTCAGGCCGCTTGTCGGCCTGCCTGCGCAGCTCCTGGACGATCTCAGCGTAACCAACCACCACAGCCTCCGCAACCCGTCCTAGCTTCCCGCCAACTTCCAACCGCTATCGTGGGTGTGCTACGCCTACTCTCCAGCCGGACTGTGAGTGTGCTTAACGAACAGAGGCAGATAGCGCGCCGCCACCCAGAAGACGGCAACGCCCCAAGCAATTATGCCGATAGTGACAGCGAACTCCAGCGGGTGCGGCACATAGGAGGCGGCGAACTCCGGCCTGCCAATGGCGATCAGGCTCACCGCGAACCGGCTGAGGATCACCCCGCTGATCACCAGAAGAGAGCTGAACAACAGCCAGGCGTTGCTTTGCCTCACGACCGGGAGCGAGAACAGCACCATGGGCAAGGCCACGAAGCCTATCACCTCCAGCCACCAGAGGCCGGTCTCCAGGTTCCAATCAGTCAGCAGGCCCAGCTCACCCGAGCCGGCGAGATCGCCGAACTTGACCAGGATGTAGGCAGCCAGAACAAAGGGGATCCACCTGGCCAGACCGCCAAGGAGGTCCAGCTCCAGCCCTCGCCGGAACACCCTGGAACTGATGGTGGACTCCACGATCACCACCGCCGGGCCCACCGCCACCGCCGTTAACCAGAACATCAGCGGTAATAACGGCGTATACCATATCTTGTCGAGCTGGTCGGGCAGGATAGTATACAGCGAACCCAGGGAAGACTGATGGAGAGTGGACAGCGTTGCCCCCGCGATGGCAAGTGGGACGATGAGGGCGTGGATGAGCCGATGGGGCGGCTGCAGCCCTAAGCGCGTGAACACCAGCGGGCTGAACTCCAGGGCCAGCACGAAGGTGTACAGCATTACGCACCAGCCTACCTCGAACATGACCGAGTGGGGGTTCCAGAAGATTATCAGATACCAGATGCGCTCCGGGCGGCCCAGGTCAACCAGAAGGGCCAGGATCACCATCAGGTAGCCCAGGAGGCCGGTGAGAATGGCTGGACGAATCAGGGGCCGATACCGCTCCCCGCCAAAAAGAACGACGATCGATGTCGTGACAAAGGCGCCGGACGCTAACGCCACGCCGCAAAGGAGATCGAAGCTGATCCACAGCCCCCAGCCATAGTCGTCGTTCAGGTTGCTGATAGCACCCAGGCCGCTTGCGTAGCGGATCAGCGCCACCACAACTCCCAGGAGTATTAAGAGCCCCAGCACGACAGCAGCCGGCGAAATGGGAGGACGGCGCAGAGCGAAACCCATGTTCATCACGATGCCTCCCTATCTCCTTATCTACTTCGAGCCCCGGTCTTCTTGCCCATCTTCTCCTGTCGGCGTTTCACCACCCAGTAGATGCCGCTCAGGCCAACCAGCACGGTCACCAGAACCGCAGGCGTAGCCTTGGTCATGATGTCCTCGGTCTTTTCCTGGATTGGCTCCGGCCCGAGCTCCGGCAGGCCCAAATCCTGGAAGGAAACGGGCGAGATGTACAGAAGAGAGGTCCCTCCTGCCTCATCCTTGCCGTAGACGCGATCCTCGTAGTATCTCCCTGGGTGTTCCTGAATCCTGGCCTCCGCCACGGAGATCAGCTCGTCGCGCTCCCCGAACATGAGCGCCCTGCTGGGGCAGGTGTGGACGCAGGCCGGCTCCATCCCCGCGCTCAGCCGATCGATGCAGAAGGTGCACTTCTTGATCACCGCCCCCTCGAGCAGCCCCTTGTTCCACTGGAAGGTCGGGATCTCGAAAGGACAGGCCAGCATGCAGTAGCGACAACCGATGCAGCGATCGTTGTGGTAGAGCACCGGGCCCTCGTCGGTCTTGTACAGCGCCCCCACCGGACAGGCCGACACACAGGCCGGATGCACGCAGTGCATGCAGGCGTGCCGACCGAAGGCCCAGGTCACGCCATCGTCGCCCTTGTCCACCTCCCTGAACTGCATGACCAGCCAGGTATCGGCCGAGACGCGCGGCGGGTTCTGGTAGCTGCCCGTGTTGTGGGTCTCCTCCGCCGGTAGGTCGTTCCACTGCTTGCAGGCGACCTGGCAGCCGCGGCAGCCCGTACACCTGAAAGCATCGAACAGTATCGCCATCTTAGCCATGTCGCTTACCATCCCTTAGCAAGAGAAACATCGCGACTACCCGCTCTAAGCCTTTTTCACGTCCACCAGGAATACCTTGTACTCCGGAATCATAGTGTTGCCATCGCCGACGTGGGCGGTCAGGTCGTTGGCGATTTCGCCGGTGGCCAGCCCCTGCCACCCGTAGTGCCAGGGCATCCCCACCTGATCCACATCCTTACCGTCGACGGTGAAGCGCCGCCAGCGCTTGGTGACCACTGCCACCATCTGGATCTGCCCGCGCGCCGAGCTGACGATGACCTGGTCGCCGTTGTTGATGCCCTTCTCCTGGGCCAGTTCCTCGCCGATCTCAAGGAACATGTCCGGCTGGCACTCGGCTAGCCAGGGAAGGTTGCGGGACATGGCCCCCGCCTGCCACTGCTCGCACAATCGATAGGTGGAGCAGATGATCGGGAACTGATCCGCTGTGCCCACGTTGTCGCCGATGTCCTCGCCTCGATCGGTGTCCCACAGCTTGATCACCGGGTTGTTCTGCACGCTCGAGATCGGGTTCTCGATGGGTGACTCCAGCGGCTCATAGTGCTCGGGGAATGGGCCCTCATTGAGCGTCACGGGAGCGAACAGCCATCCCTTGCCATCGCTCTTCATGATGAACGGATCGGTGCCCGCCTGGGCGCCGAGGCCGGTCTTGGTGGGATCAGCCTTGGCGTCCGGTGCCTTGGTCGCCGAGAAGTCGGGCACGTCGTAGCCCGTCCACTTGCCGGCAGCGGCGTCCCACCAGATGACCTTCTTGTCCTCCGACCAGGGTGTACCGTCCGGCCTCGCCGAGGCGCGGTTGTAGATGATGCGCCGGTTGGCCGGCCAGGTGAAGCCCCAGTAGGGGTAGAAGCCGTACGGGCTCGGGTCCTTCTGCCCCCGCCGCTTCACCGCCGGCATAACGGCTCCCGTGCCGTCGTCGGTCGGGTAGAAGTAGCCTCCGAACAGCCAGTTGCCGCAGGCGATGGTTCCCGGATCGGCAGCAGAGGCGATGGTGCCGAAGCTTGGGATGAGTTCGCCCTTCTCCACCAGCACCTTGCCGCTGGAATCCTTCACATCCTCCAGGGCATAGCCATTGACCTCCCGAGCAACGAGCTCCACATCCGGCTCGTCGCCGTATTCCCACACCAAGTTGAGGATGGGCAAATCCTTGGAGTCTGAGGAGGGCGCGTAGACGTCTTTGAGCGCCTTGGCCAAACGGCTGAGGATCCAGATGTCGTATTTGGCCTCGCCGGGCACCGCCGCCACCACGGGCCTCCACTGGCTGCGGCGGCCGCTGGTGACGATGCTGCCCGCCTTCTCCAGGGCATCAGCCGCTGGCAGCAGGAACACCTCGGTCTTGATGTCCTTGGGCTGGACAGTCGGCCCTTTCCAGAACGAGGCCGTCTCCGTCTCGAACAGGTCCATGACCACCAGCCATTCGAGGTTCTCCATCGCCTTGCGCTCGAAGCGGGCGTTGGGGCCGCCCACGGCCGGGTTCTGGCCCATGCATACCATGCCCTTGATGTTACCGGCGTACATCGCCTCGAACAGGGTGATCCAGGAATAGTTGCCGGTGATCTTGGGCACGTAATCGTAGGCGTAGTCGTTGTCTTTGGTCGCCGCGTCACCGTACCAGGCCTTCATCATGCTGGTGAAGAAGCGCGGGCCGTTGACCCAGTAGCTGGTCGTATCGAAGCGCTTAGAATAGGCGGCGAAGTCAACGTCCACATCGCGCGGCGTGCCAAGGTAGCCAGGAAGAATGTGGAACAGCAGGGCCATGTCGGTAGAGCCCTGGACGTTGGACTCGCCACGCAGGGCGTTGACCCCGCCGCCGGGGATGCCGATGTTACCCAGGAGGAGCTGAAGCATAGCCATCGACCGCACATTCTGAGTGCCCACTGTGTGCTGTGTCTGGCCCATGGCGTACATGATAGTGCCGGACTTGTCGACGGCACTGGTGACGCAAAACGTCGCCGCCACCTGGAGGAACTTGTCCTTCGGCGTGCCGCAGACCTGCTCGACCACCTCCGGTGTGAAGCGGGCGTAGTGCTTCTTCAGGTGGGCGAACACGCAGTCGGGATCGTCCAGGCTTGTGGCCTGCTTGATGACCGACACTTCCTTCTCGACCGTTACCTCCTCGCCGGTGTCCGGGTCCGTCTCGGTGACTGTGACTGTCTGCTTCTCGGTCTGATACTGCCAGGTCGTCGTGTCGTATGCCCTCTTCTCGGCGTCATAGCCGGAGAAGAGGCCATCCAGGTCGGCCGGGCCCTGGAAGTCCGTATTGATCAGTGTGAGGGCGTTGGTGTAGTACTTGACGTACTCCTCGTTGTACAGCTTGTTCTGCATCGCGTAGTTCATCAGCCCGCCCAGGAAGACGATGTCAGTGCCCGAGCGCAGGAAGGTGTACAGATCGGCGGTGGCTGCTGTACGCGTGAAGCGGGGGTCAACGACGACGAGCTTCGCATCTCGCTTGTCCCGCGCCTCGTTGACCCAGGACATAGATGCCGGATGGTTCTCAGCGGGGTTGGCACCGATCACCAGGATACAGTCGGAGTTCTTGATGTCCGTCCAGTCATTGGTCATCGCACCGCGACCATACGTGGGGCCGAGACCGGCCACCGTGGCCGAGTGTCATATGCGTGCCTGGTGCTCTAAGTACACAACCCCCAAGGCCCGCGCCAGCTTAGTGCTCAGGTAACAATCCTCACTGTTATTGGCGGCGCCACCGATCCAGGCTAGGCCCTCGGTGCGGTTGACGGCCACATCCTTTCCGTCGACCTTGGTGGTGGTGACGAAGGTCTCATCGCGGGTCTTCTTGATGCGGTTGGCGATCTCCGTTACGGCCCAGTCCCAGGACTTCTCTTCCCACTGATCCGAGTTCGGGGCGCGATACATCACTGTATGCAGGCGCAGGGGGCTGTTGGAGAGCTGAGGCACAGAAATCGACTTGGGGTCGAGGGCACCACGGTTGGTAATGTGATCCGGGTCGCCCTCGGCGTTGGTGATATGCCCATTCTCATCGGTGGCGATGACCAAGCCGCAACCGCATGAGCAGTAGGGGCAGATGGTATGCGACTCGCCGACCTTCTTGTGTAGCGGGAAATCACCCACCCCCTTGGCAGCAGCCGAGCCGGTGGGCAGAAGGAGACCGGCGTTGGTCGCCGCGCAGAGCACAAGGAAATGTCTTCGGCTCAGCTTGGCCATAAGTCCTGACCTCCTGGGCTGGAGCCCAACCAGACGAACGCATTGTCAACAAACGGCGGCCACAAGGCTTCTTCCCCCTCGATGCTTGGCCTACGGTTAAAAGGAAATAATGGTGTCACTTTGCACCACTCGATCTGTAAAGTCAAGCCCTTTCAACCCCTATTAGGACCTCTCTTAGGCAGAAATGCCACCGGCCGAGATCCTTATCGACTAGTTTTCGCCGAATTGTACCGGTCACCATTAATACTCTAACAAAATGTGAATTTTGGCACAAATACCCTTTCATAATGTGTGAATTCTAGCACAAAGTTTGCTACTGTCAACACCCAGGGCAGTAATAGAATCGTTAAAGTCAGCCCGATTTTTCATTGAGATGCGCCATAGGGAACCACGCCCTCCAGCGCCGGCCGCCTGCCGCAGTCCTCCCCCCGTATCTATGCGCTTGCCTGCAGAGAACGTTTCCGCTAGTCTACAGCAGCGGAAGCGTAAACATGGCCAGACAACGCGGGAAGGAGGCCCCTAATGAATGAGACCGATGTTTGCTTCATGCCCGCCGCGGACCTCGTTGCGTCCTACCGGGCGAAGGCCCTCAGCCCGGTGGAAGTGACGGAGGCGGTGCTCGCCCGCATCGACCGGCTCAACCCTGTGATTAATGCCTTCGTGCACGTGGACAAGGAAGGAGCCCTGGCCTCAGCGCGAGCCGCCGAGAAGGCCTACGCCTCGGGATCGGCTGGGCCCCTGGCCGGCGTTCCGCTATCCATTAAGGACCTGACCGAAACGCGAGGCATGCCCACGACGATGGGGTCGATCGTGCTCAAGGACCGCGTCCCAGACTTCGATGCCGTCGTTGTGGAGCGGCTGCGCGATGCCGGCGCCTGCATCCTGGGCAAGACAAACGCTCCTGAGTTTGGCTCGTCGTTCATCACCAACAACCGCCTGTTCGGCCTGACACGCAACCCCTGGAACCTCGACCACACCACCGGCGGCTCCAGCGGCGGCGCAGCGGCGGCAGTGGCCTCCGGCCTCGGCCCCATCGGCCACGGCAATGACGCCGCCGGCTCGATCCGCGTGCCGGCCAGCTTCTGCGGAATATTCGGCATCAAGCCCACCGTGGGCCGCATCCCCAACAACACGTGGGTTGTGGGAATGCAACTCTTTGCCCACGAGGGGCCGCTCACCCGCACGGTGGGCGATGCCGCCCTCTTCCTTTCGGCGTGCTCCGGGCCCGACCCCCGCGACCCCTGGGCCATCGAGGATGAGCCGCCGGACTTCCTGGGCACTCTGGACGAGGCCCCTCGCGACCTGAGAGTCGCCTGGAGCGCCGCCCTCGGAGGCGCACCCGCTCGTCCTTCGCTGCTGACAGCCTGCCAGGACGCAGCGGAGTGGCTGGCGAAGCGCGTTGGCAAGGGCGAACTGGCCCAGGCCACGCCAGACACGAGCGGCTTGGCCGAGTCATTTCTGCCCGTGTTCATAACAGACGGCTACGTGTCGCACGCCGGACTGGTGGGCGACCGCCTCGACGAGGTCTGCGGACTGGTGCGGCAGAGCTTCGAAAGGGCGAGGCAGCTACCGGCAACGGAATATGCCCGCGCCCTCGGCAAGATCGCCCGCTTCCGCTACAACACCCGACGCTTCTTCGAGGAGTACGACCTGCTGCTCACGCCTGTCACTTCGGAGCCTCCCTTCAGGGTCGATGACCCGGCGTGGGACATAGAGCACGAGATACCGCCGATGGAGATAATCAAGTTCTTTTTCGCACCCTCGTCCGCTGTGTCCGGCAATCCCGCGGCCTCGGTGCCGGTCGGATTCACTCCCGAAGGCCTGCCCATCGGCCTCCACGTCGTCGGCCGCTGGGGCGAGGACGACACAGTTCTGCGCGTCGCCCGCGAACTGGAGCGAGAGAGGCCCTGGGCGGAGCGAAGGCCGCCGGAGCACGAGGGGCAGTAGCGCCCCCCCAGGGCGAAGTCACCTGCCACCGGTTGCCTGCCAGCGTGGCCGGAGCGGCGGCCAGCCTGTACGGATCGAACCGGGGATGCTATGCTGGTATTCCAGCAGGCAGCAAGCCGCACCTGACGCAGCTTTGAGCCCGAGGCGGTGACACCATGGCACAAGCGCTGATTGGAAGGCAAACGGATGTTGCCGTCGTCGGCTCCGGCCCCGGCGGCGCCACAGTCGCCCGCCAGCTAGCCACGGCCGGCAAGAACGTCGTCCTGCTCGAAATGGGCAGAGACTACAGGAATGAGTTCTACTACGGCACCCACCTGGGGGCCATGATCTACAGCGACAACCGCGGCCTCCTGTTCACCGAGGAAGGGCTGAACATCGTCAGGCCGATCATGACCGGCGGAGCGACAAACCTGTTCACCGGCTCTGCCGCCAGACCGCCAGCGTGGCTGAAGGAAAGATACGGAGTCGACATCGACAACTACGTTGAACAGACCATAGAAGAGCTCGAAATCAAACCACTTCCCGATGAACTGCTCGGCCAGGGCTCCAGGCGCATCATGGAAGCGGGTAACTCCCTCGGCTACAAGTGGGAACCGCTCATGAAGTTCATCAAGCCCGGCAGGGCCGACAGGTTCGACTGCGGTGCCAAGTGCATGCTCGGCTGCAGATGCGGGGCAAAGTGGACAGCCAACGAATACGTCGACGACGCCGTCTCCGCCGGCTGCGAATTGATCACCCAAGCAAAGGTGGACAGGCTGATCATCGAGGATGGACAGGCCATCGGAGTCAAGGGGAGCGTCAGGAAGAGAACACCCTTTGAAGTGAGAGCGAGGGTCGTGGTTCTAGCAGCCGGCGGCATCGGAACGCCGCTGATCATGCAGAACTCGGGATTCTTCGACGCCGGCAACGGCCTGGCAGTGGACACAACGGCGCTGGTCTACGGCGTGTCCAAGTACAAAGGCACTTCAGCCGATCCGCCGATGACCGTTGCCTACGCCGACGACGAAAATGGCTACATGCTGAGCACAATCATCGACCCCTGGCTGCTCTATCCCCTCATCATGATAACGAAGGGCGTCCGATACCCCCTCACCTGGGTCAACTACCCCAAAACCATGGGAGTGATGATCAAGGTGAAGGACGAGATCTCCGGCGGCATTACCGTCGAAGGGAAGATCAGCAAGCCGATGACTGCCCGCGATCGGTACAGGCTAAACCACGCCTCGATCGTCTCCCGAAAGACCCTCGTCGAGGCCGGCTGCGATCCGGATTCCATCTTTGTGGGCCCGCTGAGGGGAACGCACCCATGTGCGACCGTCCGAATCGGCGACATGATCAACAAGAACCTCCAGACCGAAGTCAAGAACCTCTATGTCTGCGATGCCAGCGCCTTCCCCGAGGCCCTGGACAGGCCGACCGTGCTCACGATCATTGGTTTGGCCAAGAGACTGAGCGACCACCTCCTGAGCACCGTCTTCCGAGAGAAAACCGCCACCCAGGCGCCGACAACGCCGGCTGAAGCCTAGGCTGTACTGTCTCCAGGCTCTGGCGACGCATCCGCCTGATTCTGGCCGCTTCGCTTAGATTCTTCGCTTCGCTCAGAATGACGGGGCCCGTCGTTGTCACCCTGAGCAAAGCGAAGGGTCTGACCCCAAGGGATCCCTGTGTCGCTATAGCTCGGTGGACAGTGCAGCCTAAGGCTTCAACAGCGAACGCGCGGAGGAAAACTCGCGCCGCCGCTGATCTTCTGGACAGCCGTACACTCCAGATTGACAGCCAATGTGCTACCATTGCAGACGAGCTGAGAAAGGAGGTTGCCGCAGATGAAGGTCAAATGGTTGGGACACGCTTGCTT
>CAZXAF010000009.1:0-18833 GCA_964638905.1 uncultured Dehalococcoidia bacterium | reverse complement strand
ACTTCCTGCTGGTCATCGATAGCCTGCTCTCGGACACGGCCCGCCTGGCGCAGGTCGTCCTGCCCGACGTGGGCGTCTTCGGCAAGGACGGCACGTACACCAACGCCGACCGTCGCGTCCTCCGTCTGCGGGATGCCGCCGCGCCCATCGGCGAGGCGCGTCCCGGCTGGCGAATCCTGGCCGAGCTCGGCGCCACCCTAGCCCAGCGCCTGGGCATGGACGGCAGCAGTTGGGACTACACCAGCCCCGCTCAGATAATGGAAGAGATAGCCAGCCTGGTGCCCCTCTATGGCCAGGCTCGCTATAGCGAGCTGGATTCGGGGATCCAGCAGGGCTTCCAGGGCTTCCAGCCGCAGACCGCTGCCCTCCAGCCCCTCGCCCTGGAGCCCACGAGGGCCGGCAAGGACCTGCTGATCACCACCAGCCGCACACTCTACACCAGCTGGGAGGGCGCCACCATCCACTCACCGGAGGCCGACAAGCTGCATCGCGAAGAGTTCGTGGAGATGAACGCCTCCGACGCAGCAGCCCTGGGCGTCGAAGACGGCCAGGAGGTCGTCCTGGCCAACGAGCGCGGCGAAATCACCATACGGGCCAAGATCAGCGATAGCGTGCTGCCAGGAAGCGTTTTCGTCCCCCTCTACTACGACGGCGGCGCGGTCACTACCCTGTTCGACCACGAGGACGGCGCCCCGACCCGCGTGCGGATAGCCGTCAGGGCTGCCGCCTAGGCTCCTCCCGTCTGCCCCAGCGACCCGCACTGCCCACGATATCACCTGTAACCGCCCCCTCCTTCGCGCGTCCTAAATATAGTGAATCCAGAAGGTATTGCCCATACTATGCTCGACTTGAGATCAGCGCGAGGGCGAGCCGTCCTGGCGAGTGCAGCGCCGGTTCCCTACCGCCAACGCCGCTATCGCGGTTATGGAGTGCATAAGTGAGCCAAGACGTCGAGGCACTCCACCAGCTAGGTAGGATCGCTATCGAGGGCAAGGCCGCCAAGGAGACCCTTGTCCTGGCGGCCAGCATCATCCGACAAGGCACGGGCGCAGCCGAGGTGACACTGGTCTATGCCGAGGACCAGAATTTCCTCGTGTGCAGCGACACAGAGGATGGCGCCGGCAGCCAACTCGCTGAGAACGCCCTGGCAATAGTACAGCGGCACACCTTCGAGCTGGGCGGGCCGGTGGCCTTCAACCTCATCGGTCACCGGGTGGAGGAGTTTACCACCGCCTCCAGTGGCGATGACCGCCAGTTCCTAGCCCTGGCTGTCCCCACCAGCCAGAGCCCGTCGGAGATGTGCATCCTGAGAGGGGCCTGCGAGCACGAGGCGCGGGCTAGCATGTTGCGCTTCATGGAATCAGCGATGCCTGCTCTCACTATCATTATGGAGCGGTTCCTCAACGCCGATCGCAACCGACGTCAGGGGGAGCAACTGCACGCCCTGGCCGACGCAGCTCAGGTGCTCAGTCGATCGGACAGCGTGGAAGCCGCCCTGCTGGAAGCCGCCCTCACAAACCTGGCGACAGCTATCGCTGCACCCACCGGCGCAGACATCATAAACATCGACGTGTACGATGCCAAAACCGACCGGTTCTTCCTCCGCATCCTCAGCGAGTCGCGCTTCTCCGGGTCGAGCCTGGGACAAGTGTGGAGGAATTCTTTCAATCCCGAGCGTCCCGAATCCTACAAGCTGAGAATCATGCGCACTCGACAACCCGTTTTGCTGCCCGACGCCCAGAACGATGAACGGGCAGAACCGCGTATCAGGCAGTTCTTCAAGATGAGCCTCATAAGGTCGGTGGCCCTTTTCCCTATGCTCTTCCAAGACGAATTCCTGGGCACGATCGGTTTCGTCTATTTCAAGCCCCGCCCTTTTCCTCCGGAGGAGGTCAAGTTTCTCCAAGGGTTCACCGTCCAGGCAGCGTCGTCCTTCAAGGCGGCGCAGATGCACAAAGCGCTGCGCGAGAGCGAAGAACGGTTTAGCCAGGTAGCTCAGAGCTCTCGCGAATGGATTTGGGAGGTCGATTCGGAGGGGCGCTACACGTACTCCAGTCCGGCAGTGAAAGACATCCTTGGCTATGAACCCGAGGAGGTAATCGGGAAATATCCCCACGACTTCTACGCCCCGGAGGACAAAAAACAGCTTGCGGCGAGAGACAGGGAGAGCTTTGCCCGCAAGGGCACATTCTTCCAGGCGATGGCCAGGCAGGTACATAAGGACGGCCATACGGTCGTGGTTGAGAGCGCGGGGCTCCCGATCCTTGATGGTCAAGGGAACGTGCTTGGCTATAGAGGTGTTTACCAGGACATCACCGAGCGTAGGCGGGCCGAGGAGGAGCGAGAGCGGCTGCACGCTGAACTGGAGGTGAAAGCGATCACCGACGGCCTCACCGGCCTCTACAACCACGCCCACTTCTACCAGCGCCTGGGCGAGGAGATCGAACGCTCCAAGCGGTACAAGCACGGCTTCGCCGTGGTGATGATGGACGTCGACAGCTTCAAGCAGTACAACGACTCCCGCGGCCACCAGGCGGGTGACGACATTCTACGCCTCCTTGCTGACTGCATCCGTAAGGCGATACGCGGCTCAGACATCGCCTTCCGTTACGGCGGCGACGAGTTCGCGGCGATAGTAGTGCACGCTGACTCATCAAAGGCACGAGCCATCGTTAATCGCATAAACAGCCTCGTCGCCACAAGCCTCAGAAAAACGACCGATAGGGCCGCAGCTCGCCTCAGCATCAGCGCCGGCATAGCCTGCTTCCCCGACGACGCAAGAACCGCGGACGACCTGGTGAGAATCGCAGACGCTGCCATGTACGACGCCAAGCGGGCAGCACAATCTGGCGACATCAGGAGGCGGAGAAAAGGTGACCCGTCACTGGTCCCCGCGGCGGTCAGCCAGCAAGCTGGGGCCGAGCGTCCAGCAGGCGACAGCGGCAAGGCCAAGTAAGAGGAACACGCGCTTCCCGGCGAATGAGCCGAGAATCCCCGCTCAGCACAATAGGGCGTCCACCCACCATACCCATCGCCGCCCCTTGTGCTAAACTTTTGCCTGTAGAGCCCCTCGGATAGGGATGATGGGCAAGAAGAAAGGCCGCGAGGGCATGGTGAAGATCGGGGTCGCCCGCGACCAGGTGGAGGCGGCCATCTGGAGCGATGCCCTGCGGCAGGAGGGCATCAACGCCTTCATCAAGAACATAGACCCCCTGACCGCGCTTCCCTACGTGGAGTCCTCCACCCCCTACAGCTTCGAGGTGTTCGTGCCGGCCGCGGACGAGCGGCGGGCTCGCTGGATCCTTGCCCTGCCACCTCAGCGAGATGAGCCTGACGGCGCTGCCAATTAGGACTCTCTCAGAACCAAAGGTAGCTATAGGGAGCGCAAGAGGTGGCCTTCGTCTGCTGCTGCGGCCTCAGCCCAGTAGGGCGTCCAGAACCGTCCGCCAGGAGGAGAAGTCGGGGAAGACGAGCCCAGCACCGGCGGCCGTCAACTGGTCGATGCTGAAGAACCCGGTGGCCACGGCCACCGAGCGCGCCCCGTTCGCCTGAGCGGCGGCTGTGTCCAAAGGCGTATCGCCGATCACATAGACCTCGCGGGAGGGCTGCCCACCGCTCGCCTCGGCCAGCCGTTCGATGGCAGTTGCCACAAGCTCCGCTCGATCCTCGGAGTCATCAGCGTAGCCGCCTGCCAGGAAGAAATCATACAGCCCGAAATGCTCCAGCTTCAGGCGAGCGGCCTCGCGGAAATTGCCCGTCGCCAGCCCCAGAAGCGCCCCCGGAGCCGCCCGCAGGCCGGCCAGCAACTCGCGCACGCCGGGGAGCACACACCCCTGGGTTTCGACCAGCGACTCGGGCAACATCTCGTAGTAGGCCTCCTGAAAGCGAGCCATAAGGGCGGGGAAGTCGCCATCGAGGCCGTGCACGTCGACGGCATCGCGGAAGATGGCTGTATCGGTGCGGCCACTGAAGTCGATGCCAGCGAAGCCCTGTTCGATGCCGAATAGGCGAGCGAAAGCCAGATTCATCGCCCGACCGCCGGCACCGCGGCTATCTACCAGGGTCTTATCAACGTCAAAGAGGAAGAATCTCGCCAATGCTGCAGCGCCCGCAGCTCGCTAGGAAGGCTGGGGCTCCTCCTGCTCCCAGACAACGCCCACCGTTCGCCTGCCCAGATGAACGAGCAGGGCGGAGGTCAGCTGGGCCTCCACGATCTGCTCCCTGTTGATGCCCAGCCTTTGACACAGCTTGTGTACAATCATCTCTCGCAGGTCGGGGGCTATTCCCTCCACCACCGCAACTATGCCCGACTTGTAGGTGCGCTGCACTTCGTCAACCATATGATCGACGGCTCTCTCCATGCGGCCCCGCACTCTGCTGTAGAGAGCTATGGCCCCCTCCCTGGCAGTGATGACCGGCTTGATCTGCAGGGCAGTGCTGAGCATATGCTGGAAGGAGCGCGCCCGTCCGCTCTTCACCAGGTACCTGGTCGTTTCCAGTGCGGCAAGGAGGCGCACACGTCCCCTCATCTCCTCCAGCAACCGCCTGGCCTCGTGCAGGGGACGGCCCAAGTCGCGCGCACGGGCCGCTTCCAAGACAAGCATGCCCTCCGCCATCGAGCCACTAAGGGAGTCCACCACCTCGATCTCTGAGTCAGGATACTCCTCCTTGACCATGTCCGCCGCCTGGATGGCAGATTCGTATGTCTTGCTCACCTTGTGGGAGACGGTGACGGTAAGGATTCGCGACAGGCCTTTCTTCACATGGGACTTGAATGCCTCCGCGAACCGAGAGGGAGCGGGCGCGGCCGTCGTGGGATACCCCTTGCCCTTCTCGTAACGGTCCAGCAGGTCGGCGAACTCCTCCGGAGACATCACACCATCATCGATGCTGCTGTCCGCGCCGAAGTTGATGCTGTAGGGCACCACCGTAAGGCGCAACTTCTCGCTGATGTATGGCGGCAGATCGTGGCTACTATCGCAGACAATAGCAAAGGAGTCCATGTCCCTCATTCCCTCCTTTGTGCATTCTAACAACAGGCGGCCCCGCGCCGCTAGCCCCTCAGCCGCCGATTGACAGAACGGTCCGCCACTAGAGTATCATGCGTGGCAAGAGATAAAGGTGGCAGAAACAGAAGCGGCCAAGGTCTACATCACACGGGAGCTTCCCAGTGCCGCCCTCGACCCGCTGCGAGAAATGGCGGCCGTGAGAGTCTGGCCCGGAGAGTTGCCCCCGCCGCCGGATGTCCTCCTGGCGGAGGCGGCCGATGCTGATGCCCTGCTCACCCTCCTCACCGACCGCATCGACGCGCGGATCATGGCGGCCGCGCCACGGCTGCGGGTGATCAGTAACATGGCCGTGGGCTACGACAACATCGACGTGCAGGAGGCCAGCCGGCGGGCGATCCTGGTGACCAACACGCCCGGCATTCTGACCAAGACGACCGCCGACTTCGCCTTCGCCCTCCTGATGGCCGCCGCCCGCCGAGTGGTAGAAGCCGACCGCTATACTCGCGAGGGTCGCTGGAAGACGTGGGGACCGCAGATCCTCACGGGGCAGGACATACACGACGCCACCTTGGGAGTGATGGGCCTGGGTGGCGTCGGCCTGGAGGTAGCCAAGAAGGGACGCGGCTTCGGCATGCGCGTCCTGTACTACGACAGGACTCGGAAGCCCAAAGAGGAGCGCCGCTACCGCCTGGCCTATGTGGAGCCCGAGCAGCTTCTGGCCGAGTCCGATTTCATTAGCCTGCACGTGCCCCTCACCCCCGAGACTCACCACCTCATCGGTGAGCGAGAGCTGTCGCTCATGAAGCCCACGGCCGTTCTCGTCAACACGGCGCGAGGGGCGATAGTCGATCAACGGGCCCTGTGGCGTTTCCTCAAAGAGCACCGTATCGCTGCCGCTGCCATCGACGTCAGCGAACAGGAACCGATCGCCCTGGACGACCCTCTGTTGGAGCTAGACAACATCATCATCACGCCCCACATTGCCAGCGCCAGCGTGGCCACTCGCATGGCCATGGCTAAGATGGCCGTGGGCAATCTGCTGGCGGCTCTGCGGGGCGAGGTGCCGCCCCACTGTGTCAACCGAGAGGCCGTCCGCCGCTGGCGCCAATCCCTGCTACGATAAAGCGTGAGCGTCACGCCTTGACAGTGCCTATGGGTAGTGGTATCGTTTTGCCGCTCCAGGGGCCTCTGCTCGCGTGGGCTACCTCTTCTGCGGGGAGGCCATCCTTAGTTGGAGCAGAGGCGAGGCAGCATGGGCCGTTCTGGTCAGGGCGCCGGTAATCTGTGGCTGGCCAAAACCCTGTGGGATCTGAGAGCGATCCAGTTTGGCGACTTCACCCTGGGGAGAACAACCCTCCACTCTCCCATCTACGTCAACGTGCGCCTGCTGATCAGCAAGCCCAGAGGCCTAAGGCGAGCGGCGCGCCTGATGTACGAGGAGGTGAGTACCCTCCAGAAGATGCTCCACCCCCGCGGGGCCCCCTTCGACCGAGTGGCGGGCATCCCCTTCGGTGGGTTGCATTTGGCCACCGTCTTCTCCCTCATCGCCAACGTGCCGATGGTGTACATCCACCCATCCAAGGATCGCGACACCACCAACCCCTTCCTGGAGGGCATATACGAGCGAGGCGAGACGGTCCTCCTGATCGATGACCTCGTTACCGGCGGTGGAAACATCATCGAGACGGCCGCCTTCCTGGGGCTGGCCGGCCTGAAGGTTAAGGACGTAGTAGTGCTGCTGGATCGGCACGAGGGAGCCAAGGAGCGCCTGAAGGCCCACGGCTATAACCTCATATCCATCCTTGGGCTGGAGACGCTGCTTAACTACCTGATGGCCAGCGGCAAGATCGAGGAGGACTGGTATCGAAAGAGCGTCGACTACATCGCCTCCCGCCGCCCCACTTAACTGATAGCCATCGAGTGGCTGCGGCGTCAATCGAAATGTAGTGAACGAGGACACCCTCTTGACACGCTCATATGCCTGTGATAGAAACAGAGCAACGCGATCATTCGACAATCAATGGAAGGAGATTGACCATGAGATGGCTCCGCTCTAGGACAGCGGTGGTAGCGGTGGTGGGTCTGGTAGCAGTTCTCACCATTGCTCTGGGCACCTGGCAGGGCTGGCTAGCCCAGGCGGCACCTGGCACAGTCTACGTGAACGATAACCTCCTCCCCGATGTGGAGGGCTGCAACGCTCCCGACGCTGCCACGATTGCCGCTGGGATAACCGCGGCGGATCCGGGCGACACGGTGGTCGTGTGCGAAGGCACCTACGCCGGCGACGTCACCGTCAACAAGAGCGTGACGATCGAGGGGCGGGCCGAGGCCAACCGCGCCGACATCGTGGTGGAGGGTGCCAGCGACGGTTTCAATGTCACCGCCGACGGCGTGACCATCCGGCACATCACCTTCGATGGCCCAGGCGCCGACTACGGCATCCACGTTACCGGCGACAATGCCCGCATCGAGGACGTAGAGGCGGTGGAGTGGGACGTCGGCATCTACCTTGACGCCTCTAACAGCAGCGTGGTGGACTCTAGCGAGGTAGACGACAATGGCACTGTTGGAATCTCTGCCTCGGGCGGCGGGGACAATGAGATAACCCACAATGTGGCAGGGGCCAACAATTTCAGAGGGGTGATCGTCGAGGATGAATATGTGGATCTGGTAGCCGACAATGTCCTGTCGGGGTCCGATGCGGCTCTTTTCCTCGACGCTGACGGAGCTACCCTGCTCAACGTACACGTTGTGCGCAACACGATCAATGCCGGCAGCGATGGCATCTTCATCGACCAGATAGACAGCGCGGACTCCCTGATAGTCATCGGCGGCCGCGCTCAGGACGCCAACACCTTCGCCGGCAGCCCCACCGCACCGGATTACTTCGTGGAGCTCACAAATGGCAGTGAGAACACAGTCGACGCCACCTACAACTACTGGGCGGGCATCAATGTCAGCGACGACATCGCCGATCTGATCTACGATGATGAGGTCCAGAATGAGGCCGGCGGAGCCGCCGGCGGCGTGGTCTTCCACCCCTGGGCCACCCAGCCCGCTCCCAGCCCCAGCCCCAGCCCGACACCCACACCCAGCCCGACACCCAGCCCGACACCCAGCGCGACGCCTAGCCCGACCGCCACGGCCACCGTGGTGCCCACCACCCGCGACGTGGACCTGAGCCCCGCGGGTTGGCACAACTTCGTGTGGACGGGCGCCAACGGCACGGCCGCCGCGACGGCCCTGGACTGCATCGGCGCTGGCAACTACAGCATCGCCTACTACTGGGGAGGCCCCCTGGAGGGGTGGTCTCGGTATGTCCCAGGCCGCTGTGACGTGACCGGCCTATGTTCACTGGTCACCGTCGACAAGTACGACAACCTGATGATACTGATCACCGCCAGCGGGGTGCAGTGCGAGGACATGCCCGTTGACCCTTAGGCAACCAATCACGACTATTCAGGAAAGCGGAGGGCGGCTAAGCCGCCCTCCGCTTTTGGTCTTGACGCGCGGATTGTGTTGCGGTTGACTTCTGCTGTCTAATATAATTGACGCGCTCTCAGAGTAGGTTTGTTTGGTTGTGGCTGGGAGGGATGGAAAGAGCTTCGCATGACGCTCAGAGACGTCCTGGTGCCGGTCGATGGCTCGGATGCCAGCCTGGAGGCCGTCTCCTTGGCCTGTATGACCGCCAAGCGCAACAAGGGGAAGGTCTACGTGGTCTATGTTGTAGAGGTGCACCGCTCTCTACCGCTGGATGCCGACCTGAGGCCTGAGGCCATCAAAGGGGAGGATGTGCTGGATCGAGCTGAGCGGCGCGCCGAAGAAGTGGACTTCGAGGTGGAGGGAGAGCTTCTGCAGGCGCGAGACGCAGCCCACGCCATCGTGGATGAGGCCATCGAGCGCAGCGTGAGCGGCATCATCCTGGGGGTGGGCTATAAACGGCCCCTGACCGAAGGAACAGGCCTGGCCTGGCCTCGAGGCGGCAAGCCGGCGCCACTGCGAGGAGAGTTCCGCCTGGGCAGGGTCTCTCAGTACGTGCTGGAGAACGCTCCCTGCGAAGTATGGCTTATTCGTCTACCAATGGCGGAGTGAGATGAAAGTTGTAATCATGGGCTGCGGTCGAGTGGGCACCGAGCTGGCCAGTATCCTCGACCGTGAGGGCCAAGAAGTCACCATCATAGACATCGACCCCGATGCGTTCGGCCAACTGCCTGCCGACTTCAAAGGAAAACGGGTGGTGGGTAACGGCATCGACCAGGATGTCCTGCGACAGATAGGGCTGGGCGAGGTCGACGCATTTGTGGCCGTGACACCGGGCGACAACCGCAACGTCATGGCCAGCCAAATAGCCAAGCACATCTTCGGCGTCCCCAAGGTGGTCTGCCGCATCTTCGACCCGATTCGAGAGGAGCTCTATCACGGCCTCGGTCTGGAGACCATCAGCCCCACCAGGGAAATGGCGCGAATGTTGAAGGAGGCTCTAGAGAGGGAGCCGGGGGGCAAGGGCTAGTCATGTACATCATCATTGTGGGTGGTGGTAAGGTAGGCTACTATCTGGCCAAGCAACTGGTAGAGGACGGCCACGAGGTGCTGGTCATCGAGAAGGACGCCGCCAAGTGCCAGCAGATCGCCGACGAGTTGGGCGACATCGCCATCCGCGGCGACGGCTGTGAGGGCACCACCCTGGAGTCGGCGGGAACCGGCCGCGCCGATTTGTTCATCGCCGTCACCGGCGACGACGAAGACAACCTGGTGGCATGTCAGGTGGCCAAGAGCAAGTTCAACGTCCGCCGGACGGTGGCCCGCATCAACAACCCCAAGAACGAGGCCATATTCAAGAACCTGGGCATCGACACCACCATCAGTGCTACCGCCCTTATTCTGGCCAACATCGAGCAGGAGCTTCCCTCCCACCCCCTCATACCGCTGCTGACTATCAAGGGAGGTGGTCTGGAGATAGTGGAGGCGAAGGTGCCATCGTACTCGGCGATGGTGGGCAAGCGTATTGGCGAACTGCTTCTACCCCAGCAGTGCCTGATCACCGTCATCATCGACGAGGAGGGGGTGCCCCGTATCCCCAATAGCGATACTGTGGTTCGCGCCGGCGACGAGGTGGTGGCGGTCTGTCGCTGCGAGAGCGAGGACGCCCTGAGGGCTGTCATCACCACCCCTGCCGAAGAGACGAATGAGCGCTAAGCGCATCGCCTTTCTGGGGCCGCCGGGCACCTTCAGCGAAGAGGCCGCTCTGCACTATGACCCCTCGGCTCAACTCCTGCCCTTTGCCAGCGTGGCCGCCGTGGCTGCGGCTGTCGATTCGGGCATGGCCGAGGAAGGGGTAGTGGCCATCGAGAATAGCATCGAGGGGTCAGTCACCGACACGCTGGACATCCTCATCCACGAGTCGCGGCTCTCCATCAGGCGGGAGCTGGTTCTGCCCGTCGGGCACTGCCTCCTGGTGCGGCCGGGCATGCAGACCGCCGACGTGAAGGTGATCCTGTCCCATCCGCAGGCCCTGGGCCAGTGTCGGCGTTTCGTGGAGCGCTGCTTCCCCAAGGCGGAGATAGTGGCCGCCCTGTCCACAGCGGCGGCGGTGGAGGACATGGTGACCCGCGAGAACGCTGCCGCCATCGCTACCCGCCGCGCCGCCGAGCTCTATTCCGCCGAGATCCTGGCCCACGACATCCAGGACCGCTCGGACAACCTCACTCGCTTCGTGGTGCTGGCCGAGAGCGACCATCCACCCACGGGGAACGACAAGACCTCCCTGGCCTTTTCTTTCGCCAATGACCGGCCGGGGCTGCTGGTGAGCGTGCTGCAGGAGTTCTCCAGCCGCGACATCAATCTCACCAAGGTGGAATCACGGCCCACCAAGGAGCGGCTGGGCGAGTACATCTTCCTGCTGGACCTGGCCGGGCATCGCAGCGAGGGGCCGGTGGCTGAGGCCCTGGAGAGGATCAAGGCTCAGTCCTCCCTCTTTCGCGTCTTCGGCTCTTACCCACGTTACCCAGCTAGCGCGTAGCACTCCCATGCCCGAGCTGCCAGACCTCGAGGCCTATCGCTCTTTCTTCAACCGGCGCATCCCCGGCGTGGGCATCGAGGCGGCGACGGTGAGCATCGCCCTGGTGGTGCGCGCCCCCAAGGACGACTTCATCGCCACGCTCACCGGCAACGCTTTCGGCGAGGTGGAACGACGGGGCAAGTTCATCCTCTTCTCCCTGAAGAGCGAGGACTATCTCGCCATCCACCCCATGCTGAGCGGTCGGTTCCAGTACTGCCCGCCCAAGGAGAAGCGGCGGGCCAAGACCTGCTTCACGCTGGCTCTGGCCAACGGTCAGGAGCTGCGCTACTTCGACGAGAGGCTGATGGGCAAGGTCTACCTGGTGAAGGAAAGGGCCTTCGATGCGGTGCCCCGTTTCGGGGAGCTGGGCCCTGAGCCACTGTCGGAGGAGCTTACGGAGGAGGTCTTTCGAGAGCGGCTCAGGCGCTTCCGTGGCCAGATCAAGAACGTGATCCTGAACGAGACGCTGGTGGCCGGCATCGGCAACGCCTACGCCGACGAGATCCTGTTCGCCGCCGGCATCCACCCCTACCGCAAGCGGACGGAGCTATCGGCGGAGGACGAGGGCCGCCTGCATCGGGCCATCCGCTCCGTGCTGAGCGAAGCGGCGGCCATCGTCACCGAACGCATGGAGAAGGAGGGCCTGCCGGTGGCCGAGTACCGCGACCATCTGAAGGTCCACCGTCGCGGTGGCCAGCCCTGTCCCAACTGCGGCGCATCGATCACCGAGATCACCGCCGGCCAGCGCATCACCAACTTCTGCCGCCACTGCCAGGCATAGGGCCGCCGCCGTCAGCCCGCGACTTTTTGTCCCCCAGGTATTGACAAGCGTGGGGAGCATAGTTAGAATGGATTCTAAGAAATAATGGTTCTAAACAACGATCCCGACAAGACACGGCTGGATGACCTCCTGGCCAGGCTCAGAAGCGCTGGGCATCGGATAACGCCCCAGAGCCTCGCTATCATCAAGATCCTGGCGGAGAGCAAGGAGCACCCGAGCGTGGACCAGATCTACAGTCAAGTGCACAAGGACTTCCCCACCACCAGCCTGGCCACCGTCTACAACACGCTCGAGCGCCTCAAGGAGATCGGGGAGGTCCTGGAGCTGCCCCGCAGCAGCAGCGGCGGCACCCGCTATGACGGTCGCAACCCTCACCCTCATCCCCACGTCGTGTGCACCGTCTGCGGCACCATTGAGGACCTGGACATCGACCTGGGGCCGGCGGCCGAGGAGGTGGCTACCAAGAAAGGCTACGCCCATGTGCAGCATCGCCTGGAGTTCTACGGGGTCTGCCCCCGCTGCCAACGAGATAAGCGATCGAAATGAAGGCTAGAACCGAATGCCGACGGGCTTGCTTCGCTAGGGAGGGATGGATAGAATCACCCATGCATAGTCCGCCCCTTATCGACGGGGGCGCGCTCCCATGAACGCACAGTCCGCCGAGTTAAGGAGGTAACTGTCATGATCGACCAGAGAATGGAAGAGGCCATTAACAAGCAGCTCAACGCAGAGCTCTACTCGGCCTACCTCTACCTGTCGATGGCCGCCCACTTCCAGTCGGTCAACCTGGCCGGCTTCGCGAACTGGATGCGCGTGCAGGCGAAGGAAGAGCTGATGCACGCGATGAAGTTCTACGATTACGTCAACGAGCGCGGCGGCAGAGTCACTCTGCAGGCGGTGGACGAGCCGCCCTCTCGATGGGACTCGCCGCTGGCAGTGTTCGAGAACGTGTACCAGCATGAGCAGAAGGTCACCAGTCTGATCAACAAGCTGGTCGACCTGGCCGTGGAAGTAAAAGACCACGCCACCAACAACTTCCTCCAGTGGTTTGTCTCTGAGCAGGTGGAGGAAGAGGCCTCCGCCGACGAGGTGGTGCAGAAGCTTAAGCTCGTGGGCGACGACCCCAGCGGGCTGTTCATGATCGACCGCGAGCTGGCCCAGCGCGTATTCACCGCGCCGGCTGCGCCAACGGAAGGAGGTGCAGAATGAGCATGCCTCCGCTTCCAGGGGGATAGGCCGCCGAAATAGCGGCCAGGAACAGAAGGCCAAAGGAGCCGAAGAACAATGGCAGAGAACAAAGATATCCTGACCACCAGCTCTGGCGCACCGGTCGACGACGACCAGAACACTCTGACCGCGGGCAGCCCCGGCCCCGCCCTGCTGCAGGACGTTCACCTGATCGATAAGCTCTCCCACTTCGATCGCGAACGCATCCCCGAGCGTGTGGTGCACGCCAAGGGAGCGGGCGCCTACGGCTACTTCGAGGTCA
The DNA here is from genome assembly GCA_964638905.1 of uncultured Dehalococcoidia bacterium. Classification (GTDB taxonomy): domain Bacteria; phylum Chloroflexota; class Dehalococcoidia; order SM23-28-2; family SM23-28-2; genus SM23-28-2. The sequence continues at coordinate 5,496 of CAZXAF010000009.1, read as the reverse complement.
CCCACGACGTGACCCGGTACACCAAAGCCAAGTTCTTGTCCGAGGTGGGTAAGCGCACCGAGGTCTTCGCGCGCTTCTCCACCGTGGGCGGCGAGAAGGGCTCGGCCGACGCCGAGCGCGACCCCCGCGGGTTCGCGGTGAAGTTCTACACGGAGCAGGGGAACTACGATTTCGTGGGGAACAACACGCCGGTCTTCTTCATTCGGGATCCACTGAAGTTCCCCGACTTCATCCACACCCAGAAGCGAAACCCGGCCACCAACCTCAAGGATCCGGATATGTTCTGGGACTTCCTCTCCCTCACCCCGGAGTCGACCCACCAGGTCACCGTTCTCTTCTCCGATCGCGGCACGCCCAAGAGCTACCGCCACATGAACGGTTACAGCGGGCATACCTTCAAGTGGTACAACGACAAGGGCGAGTACTTCTGGGTGAAGATCCATTTCAAGACCGAGCAGGGCATCCAGAACCTGACCCGGGAAGAGGCTGAACGCATGAAGGGTGTGGACCCCGACCATGCCACTCGTGACCTGTACCAGGCGATCGAGCGGGGCGAGTACCCGGCCTGGAAGGTCTACGCGCAGATCATGACCCCCGAACAGGTCGAGAAGTACCGCTTCGACTCCTTCGACATCACCAAGGTCTGGCCTCACGGCGACGCGCCGCTGAACCCGGTTGGCCGCATGGTCCTCAACCGCAACCCGGAGAACTACTTCGCCGAGGTCGAGCAGGCCGCTTTCTCCCCCGGCAACCTCGTGCCCGGGATAGCCGCCTCGCCGGACAAGATGCTGCAGGGGCGCCTCTTCAGCTATCACGACACCCATCGCCACCGCCTGGGGCCCAACTACCAGCTGCTGCCGGTGAACTCGGCCAAGGCCGTGCCGGTGAACAACTACCAGCGCGACGGGTTCATGCGCTTCGACTCCAACGGCGGCGGCAGCCCGAACTACTACCCCAACAGCTTCGGTGGCCCCGTGCCTGAGCCGGAAGCGGCCGAGCCAGCCTTCGAGGTCTCCGGGAAGGCCGCACGCCAGCGATACACCCACCCCAACGACGATTTCGTGCAGCCTGGGATTCTGTACCGCAAGGTGATGACCGACAAGGATCGGGATCACCTGATCGGCAACATCGTGGCCCATCTAGGCAACGCGCAGAAGCGCATCCAGTTGCGTCAGACAGCGCTGTTCTACAAGGCCGACCGCGAGTACGGCCGCCGCGTGGCCGAGGGGCTCGGATTGGACGTTAAGGAGGTCGAGCGCCTGGCTGAAATGTCCCATGAGGAACGGGCCAAGGCCACCACCAAAGGAGGTACAAAATGACCACCATCCCCTTCAACGCCGACGACATCTTCGAGATGGCCCAACAGATCGAGAGGAACGGGGCGCGCTTCTACCGCCGCGCGGCCCAGGGGATCACCGATTCGCATGGCCGCCAGCTACTGCTCGACCTGGCCGCCATGGAAGATGAGCACGAGAAGGTGTTCGCCGCCATGAGGGCGGACCTGTCGCCGGAAGAGCGGGAGCCAACGGTCATCGACCCCTATGGGGAAGCGGTCCTGTACCTGCGGGGAATGGCAGATGGATACGTTTTCGATGTGAAGGTGGACCCGGCCAAATGGATCACGGGGAAGGAGGCGATGGAGGAAATCCTCAGGGCGGCCATCGGGCTTGAGAAGGACTCCATCGTTTTCTACCTTGGACTGAAGGACGTAGTCCCGGAAAGGCTGGGCAAGCAAAGAGTGGACGCCATCATCAAGGAGGAAATGGGCCACATCGGCGTCCTGAGCAGGGAGATGGCGTCCTTGAAAGGCAAGAGATAGCGCCATGAGCGAGCATTTCAAGGCGGCAAAGGTAACCGACCACGTCTACTGGGTGGGAGCCATTGACTGGTCGCTCCGCGAGTTCCACGGTCATCTGACGAACCGCGGCACAACCTACAACGCCTATCTCATTCTGGCGGACAAGATCACCCTCATAGACACAGTCAAATCCCCCTTCAAGGAGGAGATGCTCTCCCGTGTCGCCTCGCTCATCGATCCCGGCGACATTACGTACATCATCTCCAACCACTCCGAGATGGACCACTCCGGATCTCTGCCCGAGGTGATACAGGCGGTGAAGCCGGAGAAGGTGTTTGCCTCCGTCATGGGAGCCGACGCTCTGGCCGCGCATTTCCGCCTCGATCGGGAAATCGTGGCTGTGAAGGACGGGGAGACGCTCAGCCTGGGCAACATGAACGTGTCCTTCCTGGAGACGCGGATGCTCCACTGGCCGGACAGCATGTTCACCTATCTGGCCGAGGAAAGCGTGCTCTTCTCGCAGGACGTGTTCTCGATGCACCTTGCCTCCACCGAGCGGTTTGACGACGAGATCGATGACGCTATCCTGGAGGACGAGGCGGCCAAGTACTTCGCCAACATCCTGATGCCGCTTTCTACGCCTGTCACCAGGCTTCTGGAGAAGGTAGGCAACCTCGATATCACCGGCGGGATCGTAGCGACGGACCACGGCCCGATCTGGCGGAAAGGCTTCAGCAAGATACTCGCGCTCTATTCCAGATGGGCTGCTCAGAAGCCGACGAAAAAGGCCGTGGTCCTCTATGACACGATGTACGAAAGCACTGCTAGCATGGCGCGGGCGATCGGTGAGGGGATCAGGGCCGGTGGGGCAGACGCCAAGCTGATGCCCCTGCGGGCCTGTCACCGCACCGATGTAGCCACAGAGATGCTCGATGCCGGCGCGCTGCTGGTAGGCTCCCCAACCTTCAACAACAGCATGTTTCCTACCGTCGCAGATGTCCTGACCTATCTCAAAGGGCTGAAGCCGCGGAACCTGATCGGGGCGGCCTTCGGCTCGTACGGCTGGAGCGGCGAGGCCGTCGGACAGGTGGAGGAGATACTGCGGGGGATGAAGGTCGAGCTGGTGGGAGAGAGCGTCAAGGCCAGGTACGTCCCCAACGATGAGGAACTCGCCCAGTGCTACTCCCTGGGAATGCTTGTCGGCGAGAAGCTGAAGGGATTGCAGGGGCAACCGTGACAGGAGGAGAGAGCGATGAAGCCATTCGGTTCGGTTGACGAGATCCTGGACTTCGCCATCGGGAAGGAAGAGGAAGCCGCCCGACTGTACACCAACCTGGGCCGCCAGACGCAGAAATCGTGGATGCGCCAGGTCTTCGAGGAGTTTGCCAACGAGGAGTTGGGGCACAAGCAGAAGCTGCTGGCGATCAAGCAAGGCAAGCGCCTGATGCCCGCGGCGGGGAAGGTCATGGACCTGAAGATCGCGGACTACGTGATGGACGTGAAGGCCGGTCCGGATCTCGACTATCAGGAGGCTCTCGTCCTCGCGATGAAAGAGGAAAAGGCGGCGTTCAAGCTGTACAGCGACCTCGCCGCGGCGACCGAAGACGAGACGCTGCGCGCGACTCTGCTGGCCCTCGCCCAGGAGGAGGCCAAGCACAAGCTGCGGTTCGAGATCGAGTACGACGAACATATCCTGACCGGGAACTGAGAGCAGCGGTCACTGGCCCCTGGCGGAGCGGCACACAACTCGGGCGCGGAGCGCGGCCCGTGCAAGCTCCCGGCGGGAGGGGAACATGGACGAAGACAAGGGCACCCGAACCGAGCGCGACTCCATGGGTCCAGTGCAGGTCCCGGAGGAAGCCTATTACGGCGCGTCCACCATGCGCGCCGTCATCAACTTCCCCATCAGCGGATTGCGATTCCCTCGGCGGTTCATTCGTGCCCTGGGACTCATCAAGCGCAGCGCGGCGGAGGTGAACGCAAAGCTCGGCCTTCTGGAGGCGAAGCCCGCCGAGGCTATCGTCCGCGCCGCCGAGGAGGTCGCCGAAGGGCGTCTCGACGACCAGTTTGTGGTCGACATCTTCCAGACCGGCTCGGGGACCTCCACCAACATGAACGCCAACGAGGTGATCGCCAACCGGGCGGCGGAGCTTATGGGAGGCCAGCGGGGATCGAAGCTGGTGCATCCCAACGATCACGTCAACCTTGGCCAGTCCTCCAACGACGTCATCCCCACGGCCATTCACCTCTCGGCCCTCATGGCCATGCGAGAGGAGCTGGCGCCGGCGCTGATCATGCTCCAGGCATCGCTGGCGGCCAAGGCGGAGGAGTTCTGGCCGGTGGTCAAGACCGGGCGCACGCACCTCCAGGACGCCACGCCCATCCGCCTCGGCCAGGAGTTCCAGGGGTACGCGGGACAGGTGGAGCGAGCCCTCCGGCGGCTGGAAAGGGCGGCCACCGACCTAGAGGAGGTTGCCCTGGGCGGCACGGCGGTGGGCACCGGCCTCAACACCCACCCTCAGTTCGCGGCGCGGGTATGCGAGCGCCTGTCGGCGGCCACCGGCCTGGCGGTCCGCGAGACCGATAACCACTTCCAGGCCCAGAGCAACCTCGATGCGGTCGTGGCGTTCAGCGGAGCGCTGAGGGCAGCCGCCATCGCCCTGCTCAAGATCGCCAACGACATCAGTTGGCTGGGCTCGGGCCCACGAGCCGGCCTCGGCGAGCTGTCCCTTCCGGAGGTTCAACCGGGAAGCTCGATCATGCCCGGAAAGGTCAATCCGGTCATCCCGGAGGCGCTCATCCAGGTCTGCGCTCAGGTAATAGGAAACGACGCAACGATCGCTCTCGCCGGTCAGCGCAGCTTCTTCGAGCTGAACACGATGATGCCCGTCGCCGGCTACAACCTTCTCCAATCCATCGAGCTGCTGGCAGCGGCAGCCAGAAACTTCGCCGAGCGCTGCGTAGACGGCCTCCAGGCCACGGAGAGGGGGCCGGAGCTGGTGGAGAAGGGGCTGGGCATAGCCACAGGGCTGGCTCCGATCATCGGCTACGACGCGGCGGCAGAGATAGCCAAAGAGGCGGCAAGCAGCGGGCGCACCGTTCGGGAGGTGGCGCGAGAGCGCACGGGCCTATCGGACGAGGAGCTGGAGCGCGCCCTGGACCCCGCCTCGATGACCGAGCCCGGTCTACAGAGGCGGGAGGATTAGGGCGGCAGCCCGCTGGAGACGAGGCGGTGGCAACCGTCGTTCCCTTACAGGTCTCTCTTCATCAGGTAGAAATCGATCTTCTCGTAGTCCGACCGCATAAGCTCCTCGACCTGCTCCTGTGTGAGGGGCGGCGGCACGATCACCTTCTCCCCGGGATGCCAGTCAGCGGGCGTGGCGACGTAGTGCTGGTACGTCGTCTGCAGGGCATCGACCAGGCGCAGGACCTCATCGATGCTCCTGCCGGTCTGCAAGGGATAGTACATGCTGGCCTGAATGAAGCCCTCGGGGTCGATGACGAACAGGGCGCGCACGGCGGCGGTGGTGCTGGCCTCCGGATGGATCATCCCGAACTTGCTGGCAACCTTCATGTCCACGTCCGCTATGACGGGGAAGGGGATCTTGACCCCCAGCTTCTCCTCGATGTTCCTCAGCCAGGCGAGATGGGAATGGATGCTGTCGATGCTCAGGCCGACCAGCTTCACATTGCGCTTG
>CAZXAF010000008.1:0-20533 GCA_964638905.1 uncultured Dehalococcoidia bacterium | reverse complement strand
CTGATCCTGGGGATGCGCGCCGTGCAGGCCGACGGCCGCATCATCAAGGCCGGCGGCCGGGTGGTGAAGAACGTGGCCGGCTACGACCTCAGCCGCCTGTTCATCGGCTCCCTGGGCACCCTGGGCATCATCGTCGAGGCCTCCCTCAGGCTGGCCCCCCTGCCCAGGGCACAGAGGACAGCGGTCGTCTTCTTCCCCTCCGCTCAGGAGGCCTGGCAATTCGTCGCCCGGACGGTCAACCTCAGCCTGCGCGCCGTGGAGCTGCTCAACCCGGCGGCAGTCGGGCAAGCGGGCGCGACTACCAACGTGCGCGGAGATGGCTACGCCCTGGTGCTGGCGGCGGCCGGCCAGCCCGCGGCGGTGGAGCGTTCCCTGGAGGAGATCAGCGAACTCTCCCGACAGGCAGCGGCCACCTCCTTCGCGAAAGTGGATGAGGACGCCCAGGACCCGCTCTGGCAGGCCATCGCTGGCCTCACCCGCCCACCGACAGGCGCTACCGCTCTGGTCTGCAAGGCGGCCGTCCTGCCCTCCCAGGTGCCCGCTCTCAGCGAGCGGATAGCGACGATGCGTCGAGAGCTGGCCCTCGAGCCGCTGCTGGTCTCCCACCTGACGGCGGGCATCGTCTACAGCGCCTGGCCCTTCCCTCAAGACGAGGCCGTCCAACGGCCGCTCGCCGTGGTGACCACACTTCGCCAGGCCGCGGCTGGCCTCGGCGGCAGCCTGGTGGTCGAGGCCTGCCCACCCGCCCTCAAGGAGAAGACCGATGTCTGGGGCGAGCCGGCCGCCGACTTCCCCCTCATGCAGCGGATCAAGGAGCAGTTCGACCCCCAGGGCATACTCAGCCCTGGCCGCTTCCTGGGGAGGCTATGAGCAAGGCGAGCGAGCATAAGTCGACACCCGCTCAAGCGGGCTTCAGCGGCCCTGATGGCCCCTCCCTTCAGGACATCCTGCGCTGCGTCCACTGCGGCCTCTGCCTCAACCACTGCCCCACCTATGTCGAGCTAGGACTGGAGACCGAGTCGCCCCGCGGCAGGCTCTACCTCATACGGGCCGTGAGCCAGGGACGCATCCCCATCAGCGCAAACGTCGTCCGCCACCTCGACCTCTGCCTGCAGTGCCGTAACTGCCAGGCCGTTTGCCCTTCCGGCGTCCGCTTCGGCCAGATCATGGAAGAAGCCAGGGCCGACATCCTCCGCGATGGCCGCCATGCCCCGGCATCCTGGCTGGCCAGCCGCCTCGTCCTGCGAACCTTCTTCTCCAAGCCCCAGCGCATTCGCCACCTGATGACCGCCCTCGGTCTGTACCAGCGTTCCGGCCTGCAGGGCCTGCTGCGACGCTCCCCCCTCCTGAACCTTCTGCCCGGCCCCTGGCGGAACCTGGAGCAACTGGTGCCCCGAGTCTCGGCCCGCCCCTTCACCGCTCGAGGCGTCGTCGGCAGCCCCGCCGACAATCCGCCTCGGTTCAGGGTGGCCCTTCTCTCCGGCTGCCTGATGCCCTATGTATTCGCCCACGTGCACGAGGCCACCGTTCGCCTGCTGGTGCGCCACGGCTGTCAGGTCGTGGTGCCGCCGGAGCAGGTCTGCTGCGGCGCCCTCCACTTGCACAGCGGCGACCGTCAGGAAGCCAAACGGCTCGCCCGCCGTAACATCGACGTCTTCCTGGCCGAGGAGGTCGATGCCATCATCGCCAACGTCGCCGGCTGCGGCGCGGCCATGAAGGAATACGGCGAACTGCTAAGGGACGACCCTCAGTACGCCGAGAAAGCCAATCGCTTCAGCGCCCTGGTCAGGGACGTGAACGAATTCCTGGCAGACCTGCCTCTGGCCGACGGCCTGGGATCCCTGCACCAGGTGGTCACCTACCAGGACCCCTGCCACCTGGCCCACGCTCAGGGCATCAAATCCCAGCCCAGGGCCCTTCTCCAGGCCATTCCCGGCCTGGAGCTGGTGGAGATGAACCAGCCAGATCGATGTTGCGGTAGCGGCGGCATCTACAACATCATCCACCCTCGAATGGCCGACCGCCTGCTGCGATCGAAGATGCGGGATGTGATGGCCACCGGCGCCCAGGTCATCGCCACCGCCAATGCCGGCTGCGCTCTCCAGTTGGAGGCCGGCCTCAGGCGCTACGGCCTGTCTGGAAGAGTCGCCCACGTGGTGGAGCTTCTGGACGAGGCCTATCGAGCGGGCGAACAGTCCGCCTGACTCTAGCTGATTCCCCAGGCCAGAAGGGCCCCGCTACGTTTTCACCTTCTTTTAACCCTCCGAACCCCTCTGTTAACCATAAAATCGCGTCCTCATTCGTCTAACTTGCGAACAAAGAAAAAGCGAAGATTCATTCACCAAAGGCCGGTAAAAAAGTTATGGAAAGTTCTCTTAGACGCAATTCTTACGTAACGGGCAGACCTCTTGTCGCGTCTGAACAAATAGCAGCACTGATATTGGCGAGCGTGAGCTCCCAAATTGGCGAATCTGCTGCAGCCGCTGCCCTCCGGGAGAATCGGGAGGCAGCAGCTAAAGGGATGAATGCTCGCAAGGGCTGGCGGCCCTTCACCGCTGGGGAGCGGAAGGTATGAACCTACCTCTCATCGGGAGATCATCGGCCGTAGCCGCCAACAAGAAAGAGGGGCGGACAGAGCAAGCTGCCCCCACCCCCTCGCTGGCGGACTTCTCCACACGCTATCGCCAGTTCTACCCCAAGGTCTTTGCCTACGTCTACGGTCGTGTCCAGGACAAAGAAGTATCCCTGGACATCGTTTCCGAAGTGTTTGAGAGAGCCTTCTCCAAGGGTTCCTCCCTGCGCTCCGATGGGGCCTTCGAGGCCTGGCTATTCACCATCGCCCGCAACGCCGTGGCCAGCCACTGGCGCAAGGAGAAACCGGCAGCCAAGGCCCTGCACAGCGTCGCCTGGGAGTGGGAGCTCACCCAGCATCATCGCGACCCTGAGCAAACCCTGCTGGAACGAGAGCAGATGGCCATCCTTATCTATCACGTGCACCAGCTCTCTCACCGCGAGCAAGAGATCATCTCCCTGAAATTTGACGCCGAACTGAGCAATCATCACATCGCCCAGGTCATGGGCACCAGCGAAGTCAACGTACGGGTCACTTTGTATCGAGCGCTGCATAAGCTGCGAGACCGAATGAAGAGTGTGCCAGAATGAACGAAGAGGAACGCGCCAAGAAGCTTTGCGATGCCATAGACGCTCTCCTCCGCGGCGAGGAGCCAGAGGCAGAGCTGGACGACCAGGAGCTCATCGAAATCCTGCGGGTCGCCCGCTTGCGCCACCAGGCCGGTAAGGCCCTAGCTGAAGCCGGCCTCACCTACCAGGAGCTATTGAGGCGTGTCCTCCAGGCCCGTATGGCATCCCCTGAGGTGAACAAGGGCGCCAAGGAGGTCGATGAACCACCCCCAGAAGCGCGTAGCGTTATGGACGAAGACCCAGAGGAGTTCCTTGACCCCTTGGACCCCGACTATGGCAAGCTTCTCAACTTCCTGGACTTCCAGCGCGGGATGATACCGGCTGCTGCCGCCGCCCAGACCAGCTCGAGAACGCAGACCGTCGTCCCTCGCTGGCTGCGCCGCAGTGAGCGGAAGCCGAGCAAGGAGGAAGCCCTTTCCACCGTCCTCGACCAGATGATTTCCAGCGAAAAGCGCATCGCGCCGGTAGACGACTCCGAGATCGACGAACTGGCGCAGATAGCCCAGCTCCGGCGGTTTGTCGGGCAGAGCCTGGCCGCCGTAGGCAGCCCCTACAAGAGAAGGCTCTGGACTGTTCTACGGATACGCCTGGCTGCCTCCCTGCGCCGCCAGTCCTACGCCCCATCGCGACCGTCTGTCATCGCTGCCGTTAGCCGCCTGTCGTGGCAGCGTGCAGCAGCGGCAGCCGCTGTCGTAGCCCTGCTCCTGGCTGCGCTGGGGCCACTGCCGGCCACCGGCTTCGCCGACCATCCCATAAACCACCTATTCCAGCTTGTGGGGCAGCACGTGGGCGTGGACGAGGTGGATGCGCCGCCTCACACCGAGATACCCGTAACGGCCTTTGAGGAGGTCATTGCGCCGGAGGAAGCGGCGGAGCGGCTCGGCTTCACCGTTCGGGAGCCTTCGTATCTGCCCGATGGCTTCCAACTGGCCCGCTCCAGCTACCACCCGCAAAGCATCACCTCTCCCGAGCAAGGAATGTCCGTCCTTACTTACACCATCGGCGCCGTTGACCCCGAGACCCTTGTCGGTACGAACCAGCCTCGCCTTGTCGTGTACCAGGAGATGGCCTCGGCGAGCGACGTTGTGTGGGTGCAGACCGGCCAAGCCGAGGATGTGCTTGTCGGCGATTCGGTACCGGGCACATACGCCCATCCGGTCTGGGCACCCACCGAACAAGGAACTCTGGAGAGCGCCGATCCCAGCATCGAAGGCCTGATCTTTGAGGACGACGGTGTTCGTGTCACCGTGATCTACATGAACGGCGACCAAGAGAAGGAAGAGCTCCTGCGCATCGCTGAGTCGATGCTCTAGGCTAGTAAGAAAACCGGACAAACGAAGGGGCGGCCAGACGATGGCCGCCCTTTTGGCTTTGTCTTGTGTCCTCTCAGCTTATCTGCTTAGTCCAGGTCCTCCCGCAGCCTTCTCTCCCTCATCATCTCGTACAGCAGATTCTCCACCACCATCAGCAGTAGAAGGACCGCCCGCTGTTGCCGCCGCGGTAGCCGAGCCAGGAACTGCAACAGGTCAGTATCTATCTTCTCGGCCAGAGCGAGACGATTCTCAGGGCCGTTGGCCATAATTCCTATCCCCGCTCGCTGGACAGCCTGGCATCCTGATCGGCCGTTCTCTCCCCTCCTCCTCCCCTCCGCGTCTCCTCCACCAAGTTCTCCATGCCCTCCAGCAAAAGGAGCAAACGTCGTTGCCGGTTGCGAGGCAGACGGCCCAGGAAGCGCAGAAGGTCGGGGTCCACGTTGGCCTCGTAGCCCTCGTAGACCCGCTTCAGAGTGCGCACTGTGGGGTAGCCGGCGGCCTCGAACAGCTCGTCGGCATCCACATGTACCGCCTGAGCGAGCCTGAGGATGACGGCGGCACTGGGATTCCGCACATCCCCGTTCTCCAACTGAGATAGGTACCCCTGGCTGACGCTAGCCTGACCGGCTAGCTCCCCCTGGGTGAAACCTATCTCCGAGCGCAGCTCCCGAATCCTTTTGCCGAGTTCCATATTCCCACCGCCTCTATGAGCGTGCTGCCATTCTGAACCTTTTTCTTAAATTTGTCAATACAACTCTTGACAGTACTTCGATATTGGTATACTAATAAAGTTGGTTTAGAAGCGCCATTCCGGAAAGTTTTAGGCCATATGTTCCATAGCCTCTCTGGAAGGAGGTGGTCGACAGAGTGAATCGCAAAGCTGAGGAGCTCTGCCGCGCCATCGACGATCTTCTCCACCCTCATCCTTGCAAGACCCTGGTGGTAGAGCCTGAGGCCCAGGAGTTGCTTCGGGTGGCCCATCTCCGTCATGAGGTTGGGCGCAGGATTGCTGCCATGGGCGCCTCTCGCCAGGAGGAAACATGGCAGCGCCTGGAGGCAACTCTGCGGGTCCGATAGCCCCGGCACTATCGGCCGCGAACGGCCAAGGGAGGTGATATCCCATGAAAATCTGGCGACTTCCGCTCCTGCTGTTGGTAGCAGTGGTCACTCTTCTGGCGATCGCCGGCGGAGCACTCCTGCTCCAGCCGTCGGCTGAAGCGAAAATCATCCCTGGCGACTCCCTGTCCTGCAACGCTTCAGGCGATGCGCTTGTCGTCGCTTCCGACTCGGCAGGTACATCTCTGGCAACCACCGGCACCGCTGCCCTCTCAGCCCAATGCTACTTCGCCGGCATTACCAGATTTCCCGGCGGCTGCGGTGGCGATGACCTCTACGTGCTGAGATACCTCTGCTATGAGCCCGGCAGAGGCTGGTTCTACGCAAACTACATGTACTGCTTGTAGCCTAGGCATCGGGCCAACCATCTGGGACGGCGGCGGGGCATCCTGCCGCCGTCCTATGTCTTTCCCCCTTGACATCCGTCCTCCATTGCCAGGCGGTCGCCCACAGCGGTATCGGAGCGCGCGGCTGTGCCCGCCGTCACCTCCAGGGCGTCACGGGCTCCCCCGCCACCGAAGGCCAGGCGAAACGGCCTAAGCGCCGGCGCCACCTTCACCACCTTGGCCTCTCTGTCCAAGAAGATCACATCGATGGGAAAGCGCATGAACAGGGTCTGTACCGACGAGCAGGGCGAGAGAAACAGGCCCTCCTCTTCCTCCAGACGGCGGCGACCCATGAGGCCGACCAGCCGCGCCCAGAAGCTTTTCGCTTCGCGCGCCCGTCCAGCTACGGTCGTTCCCTTGCTAACGTTCACAATCCTAGGCACGATGCAGATACGATATCACCGACTCGGCAGCGTGGTGTCCAACCGCTGCTCCATGCTCTCCAGCAGGAGGAGTATGTAACGCTGCTGATCCTGCGATAGGCCGGCCAAGAACTTCAGGAGGTCGGGATCAACCTTAGCCTCGTAGTTATTGCCGCCTCTGTTGCCGCCCCTGACCGGCGTATAGCCAGCTGCATCCAACAGCTCATGCGGGTCGACGTACAGGGAGCTCGCCAGGCGCAAGAGGATGGCAGCGCTGGGATTCTTCACTTCCTCCCTCTCCAACTGGCACAGGTAGCCCTGGCTTACATGGGCATGGCTTGCCAGTTGGGCCTGACTTAGGCCCATCTGCTCCCGTAGTTCGCGAATTCGGCCGCCCAGCTTCATCTCCCTATCCTTCTGGCCCCCTACTCGATCAGAGCTGCTCTGCCAGGCGCATAACGGCTGGTCCCAGGATGACCAGCATAAAGGCAGGAAAGATGAACATAACCAGCGGAAACATCATCTTGATCGGAGCCTCATGCGCCAACTGCTCCGCCCGTTGTCGTCGATGCGTGCGCATCTGGTCCGACTGTACCTTTAGCACATGGCCGATGCTCACCCCTAGCTGTTCGGCCTGGATGACAGCGTTGACGAAGGTGATAAGCTCTGCCACCCCTGTGCGCTCGCCCAGGTCGGTCAGGGCCTCCCGCCGCAATCGACCCATGCTCACCTCTCGCAGCATCTGCGCAATCTCCACGGTCAAGGGGCCCTTCATCTGCTCACTCACCTTGGCCAGAGCAGCGTCCAAGCCCAGCCCTGCCTCCACGCAGGTAGTGATTAGGTCCATAGCATCGGGCAGGCCCTTCACGATAAGCTTCTGCCTCGACCCCACCACTGACTTCAGCCACATCAAGGGCATGGCGAAGCCGATGCCACCCATCACCAACAGACCCAGAAATCCCTGAGCGCTGATGCCCCCTAAAGCAGCAAGGGCGATGACAGCCAGCGCGGCAAAGGAAGCGGTACAGACGGCCCAAAAGGTAACGAAGTTAGTGGCGGTCATGGAGCTGCCAGCCATGATCAGCGATTTCTGGATGTTGGCCAGGAAATTAGCTGGCAGCATGCTTGCCAGGCCTTTACCGAACCCCTTGATAGTCGGTCGCAGTACCCTATCGCTGAAAGGCAGCACCAACTCCGACACATCGCCAGCCGCCACCTGCTGTCGCAACGCCTCGATGCGTATCTCCGTCAGGCTCGTTTGCGGCCTCACAACGCCTACGGCCAGAACAGCCACGGTGGAGAAAACGAAGATAGCGATAATCAATGCAAACATTTGCTTCTACACCTCAAAGGCCATCATAGAACGAATCATCATCATACCCACGACTTCCATTCCCACTGCCATGAGGAGCAAGACCTTGCCGGCAGTTTCGGTGAATAGGGGGGTCATATAGTCAGGGTTGATGAGGAACAGGACCATGCCCACGAAGAGGGGCAGAGCCCCGATGACGATACCCGTCAGGCGCTGCTGAGCAGTGAGCGCCTTGATCTCTCCCCGAATGCGGTCCCGCTCCCTCATGGTGTAGGCCACCCCATCCAGGGTCTGCGCCAGATTGCCCCCTACCGATCTCTGAATAGCGATGGCGGTAACGACCATCTCCATGTCCGGACTGTTGATGCGTTCAGCCATAGACTGAATAGCGGCGTCAGCCTCAGCGCCCAGGCTCGCATCTCGCAGCATGCGCTTAAGCTCGGTGGCCAGTGGTCCCGATATCTGCTGGCTCGCGTATTCAAAGCTCTGCAGCAGTCCATAACCTGATTTCAGCGAGTTGGAGACCAGAGTGAGCATCTCCTCCAGACGGGAGTTGATCTTGGTCTGACGGCGCCGCCGCCGAGACTTTACCCACCAGGCAGGCAATGCATAGCCAACCGGGGCCATCGGCAAGGCAATAAGTAGATTGCCCATTACCATGAATGCCAGCAGAAAGAGAAGGAACGAAATGGCGAACCTGAGGGTCACGTACTCGCCTACACGCAGGGGGATGCCCGCACGCTCCAGCGCCAGGGCTGTGCTCTCCACCCCACGGCTGCCAGCCAAAAGGCTGGCGAAGGGGCCCAGCTTGTTGCCACGGTCGGCAGATCGCAACAGCGAGTCATTCCCGCGGCGGCTGCTGGGGACGGCTGTCTCGCCATCAGTTAGGTACGCCAGGCGACGACTAAGAAGCCGCTCCCCGGAACGCCGTATCCGCGCGACGCCAATGACAAGAAGGGTTACAGTGGCCATCACGGCCAAGGCTACTATAAGTGCTAGCGGTTCCATCGCCTTACCACTCCGCTACGGCTTGAAACAAGCCCTCCGGCAAAGCAATGCCCGCCTGGTCGAAGCCTTCGGCAAAGCTGGGCCGGATGCCGGTGGCCCGCAACTGCCCTATGACGCGGCCGTGCTCATCGATGCCCTTCTGCTCAAAACGGAAAGCGTCCTGAAGGGTCACGATGTCGCCTTCCATGCCCTTCACCTCGGTGATGTGCGTTACGCGACGGCTGCCGTCGCGAAAGCGGGAGACCTGAATCATTAAGTGAAGAGCCGACGCCATCTGCTCACGTATGGACCGCGCCGGCAGGTCCAGATTGGACATCAGCACCATGTTCTCCAGCCTGGCCAACGCATCGCGAGGCGAGTTGGCGTGGATAGTGCTCAGGGAGCCCTCGTGACCGGTGTTCATGGCATTGAGCATGTCGAAGGCCTCACCGCCACGCACCTCGCCGATGACGATACGGTCGGGTCGCATGCGCAGGGCGTTACGCAACAACTCCCGCTGAGTCACCTCTCCCCGTCCATCCACGTTGGGTGGCCGGGCCTCCAGGCTGATAACGTGCGGCTGCTGGAGCTGGAGCTCCAGAGGGTCCTCGATGGTGATGATCCGCTCCGACTCGGGGATGGAGGCAGACAGGGCATTAAGGAGAGTGGTCTTGCCCGTGCCTGTACCACCAGAGACCAGGGAATTCAATCTAATCTCCACGCAGGCCCCCAGGAATTGGCCTATTTCGCGGCTGAGGGCTCCCACCGACACCAGGTCATCCATGGTCAACTTGCTTGTAAGGAACTTCCGGATGGTCATAGTGGGGCTTCGGGGAGACAAGGGAGGGATGATAACGTTCACGCGGGAGCCATCGGCCAAGCGGGCATCCACCATAGGAGAGCTCTCGTCCACGCGCCGGCCCAGCGGAGCAATGATCCGCTCCACGATCTGCATGACGTGGCTCACATCGCGAAAGCGAACGTCGCTCTGATACATGATGCCCTCCCGCTCGAAGTAGATCTCGTCGGGAGAGTTAACCATTATTTCAGAGATAGTCGAGTCGTGGAGCAAGGGCTCAATGGGGCCCAGCCCCACCACCTCATCCACCACCCGGCTGGCCACAGCGTCCCGCACCAGGGCATTCAGAGACTCCCGCGCCAGCAGGGCCTTGACCGCATCTTGCACCGCCTGACGCCGTTTGTCAGGAGGCATAGTCTCCAGCTTCTCCGCCTCCAGCTCATCGATCAGTCTCTGGTGGAAGCGGTAGACCAGTTGCTCCAATTCCTCCCCCAAACGGGCCGCACGGCGGGCCGGCGCCGCCACCGACTGAGGACTGGGCTGCTCGGTCGATGGCTGGTTGCCATCGTTCTGTTCCGGGAGCTGATCAGGTCGCCAGCGCCATTGGGTCATCTTTCTCCTTCCCTATCTTGTCCACTCTTCCGACGCCGGCGTTACCGGTGCCTCCGACGCCGACTCGACAATCACCTCCGCAGCGGGCTCTGGATCGTCGTCTTGCTTTCCGATCGAAGAGATGCGGTCGCCCAAACGCTCCAGCATGCCCTTGGGCCGGCTGCGGATGCCGCCGATGGCGTAGGCCAGCTCAACAAAGCTCTGGGAGGATTTGGACTTCGGCTTGGCTGCCACTATGGGCGTACCAAGCTGAGTGGTCTGAGAGATGCTACGATCGTAGGGAATAGTCCAGAAGATGTCCTTGCCCAGCACCCGTCGAATGTCAACCCGTGTGTCCCCATGGGCATCGCTGGTGTGGTTGATTACTATCTTCACCTTCTCCGCCGGGAAAGACCACGAGCGGAGCATCTCCAGGGCCAGGATCGTGTCTTTCAGGCTGGCCAAGTCAGGAGTGGCTGTCAGCAGAAGGATGGTGCACATCTCCAGAGCACGGGACACGATGTCGTTAAAGGTGCCGGGCGTATCCAGGATCACGTAATCGTGGGTGGCGGCCAGGACGGATACCATCTTCTCAATGTGGCCGGGGTGGATGCTGTGCCACTCAGACGGCCGAATAGGCGCCGGCAGGATGGACACGCCGGTGCTGTGCGTGTACAGGCAGGACTGGACAGCCTCCCGATCGATCTCCTCCTCCGGTAGAGCCAGGTCAGAGATGCTGCGGTCAGTCGGCATGTCCATCAGGATGGCCACATCGCCAAAGCGGGTGTCCAGGTCCACCAGGGCCACTGATTGACCCGTCTTCTGCACCAGGGCGGTGGCCAGATTGGTGGCGATGGTTGTCTTCCCGATCCCGCCCTTGGCGCCGAAGACGGTAACCACCGTCCCGTAAGCCTGGGGCTCCACCTCGCCTGACAGCCGCTGCTGGCGTCTCTCTTCCTGAGCAAGAGCAGCGTGGATGGAGCGGCCTAGCTCCTCCTCTTCCAGAGGGGCGACCAGGTAGTCCTTAACCCCCACCTGCATTGCGCGGCGGATGTAACTGGGGTCGCCGATCGATGAGTAAGCAATGATGGGCACCTGAGGGATGACGTCCGCCACCGACTCCACGGTCTGCAAAGAGCGAGCCATGGGCTCCTCCAGCGACACCACAACCACCTCGGGCTGCGTCTCGCGGGCCAGGGTCATGGCCTCCATACCGTAGCCAGCAGCGCCCATCACAGCGAAGCCCGACAGCGCTAGCATTCGCTGGGTTTCCGCCCGGGCGGACGGATCCTGGTCGATTATGATTACCTTGGGGTTCCTAGCCACCTAAGGCCTCCTCATCTGTCACTGCCTGGGCCGTTACCGGCCCCCCGTTCAGGGTGCAACTGCCTATTGACTTGATTCCCCGCTCTCTCCCGGCGGGTCCCTCAGATTCTGGAGGCCAATGCCAAGCATCTGGCTGCACAGCGGCACCGACCCAGTCTCAGACCAGGTGGGGCGCACCTCCACGTTGTCGTGGTCGCCGAACGGCCGCAGCGCCAGAGCAAGACGCCCGCTGAAGTTCTCTGCGCACTCATCGGCCGTAGCCAGAACCTCGCTTTCCACTGGCGTCACGGCCAGGGTCACAGTGACAGCCTCAGGTTTGGTCTCGCTCCCAGTGGAGGCCACCCGCGTTTGCTCACTGCCGGCAGATTCGGGAGCCACATTCTCCATCTCCTGGTCGAGAGCCAGCACCTCCATATTCTGGAGGACGATCCTGCCTATCTGGTCTCCGTACTGAAGCTCGACCGTGAGAACGACATCGACATAATCACCAGGCCGCAGGAGACCACCGGCACCGATCAGATCGCTAATGCGCACCGACACCGCTCGCTTGCCCTCGGGCACGATGTAGGGTAGGGATAGCTCCTCCCCCTCAAGCAACCCCGTAGAGCCGGTGGCCACCCTGTCGCTCAGGACCTGCTCGCCAGCCGCGATAGGGTAGCGAGCCATGTTGCCCACCACCCCTTCAGTGGAGGAGAAGGAGTCGGGGTGGACGGCGTCCGCCGATATTTGCCTCATCTCAACCATGTCAGCGGTGATGCGGGTAGCAGCAGGGATGTCACTCTTGGCCACCAGCACCGCCTTGGTGTCGCCCGATGCTGCAGTCTTCTCTTCTCCCCCAGCCTGGCTGAGGTAGACGTAGACCAGCACCGCGCTGACAAGGCCCAAGAAAAGGGCCAACAATAGAATCGTTCTGTTGCCCCTTCCGCCGCCAATGCGATTTCGTATCATGGGTTTTCCCCCCTCTGCCCGCCGCTGTGCCGGCCAGGCAAGCTGCTAACGGGCGCGGGCTGTTCTAGACCGCCTGCGGCAGTCCTTCGTTCACTGCACCAGACGAGAACCCCCCGCCATCTGAGAACCGATGACTTGGAAGATAGGGCGCAGATCCTCCCCGCTCGGCTGGTTGAAGAAGTGGTCCGAGTCGGTGGCTATGTACTCCAAGAGCTCCTCCGCTGACCGGCCCGCCCAGACGCCGGTGTCCTTCAGGCAACGGTCGCCGCCGAGCGGGTCGGGCACATCCACGCCGTAGCCGATGGTGAAGACCTCGATCCCAGCGGCCTTGGCAGCGTCCCCCTGCTCGGCCGCGTAGTCGCAGGGGCCGCTGGTGGGTGGACCGTAGTACACCGTGACCGCTGCCCAATCCAGATAGAAGTCTCTGCTCGTGTTACTGGCGACATCGGTCACCCGCACGCGGAAGTTGGCATCGGACAGTTCAGAAGACGTCCAGGTGCGGCCCCAGGTGTCGCCGTTCCCGCCGAGGGTGTACGTACTCTGGCTGGTCCACAGGTTGGAGGTCTGCTGGGCGCTCGTCCAGGTGTTGCCGCCGTCCCAGGAGAGCTCCACGCACATGTGTGGCGAGCTCCAGCTGGAGCTGACCCAGGCGTCCAGACGCACCTCGATGCCCTTGATGCTGTTGCCACCCGGCACCGATATTCCGTAGTTGTAGAAGTCATGCCGGTCCTTGCCGGTGCTGCCGCAGGATGTACTGGTGTTCGTGCCGCTGTTGATATCCTCTGCCCGGCTGCCACTATTGGTGCAGGCCCCCATGGGGTTGGTCTCGAAGCCGTTGTTGTCGCCGCTGCCGCTGGTCACCGCCGCCTGCGCCGTGCAGTTGAGCAGGCCCGTATCATAGGCGGGCTCAACGTTGGCAGCGCCGTCGGTGAGCAGGATGATGCCCCACTTCTCGCCCGGACGGCCGTTGGTCACCAGCTCTTCGGTGGCCGCCTTTATGGGATCGCCCAGGTCAGTGTACCCGCTTGCGACCAAGCAGTCGATGGTGCTCACCAGACGACTGCTCGTGTTCAGCGTTCCGTCGGGGTTCTGGTAGTCGTCGCTCAGGTTCACCGGCAACCAGACGTCCGACGACGACGACCCCGGACAGGGATTGGCCCAGGAAGTGCTGGCCTCCAGCACCCCCAGCCCGACGTGTTGCAGGTCGGGATCGAAGTACTCCAGCAGCGCCCTGGCGCCATCCTTGGCGTTAGCCAGTTTGGTGCTGCCGTACCAGGTCATGCTCAACGTGCGGTCCAGGATCGTCACCACGTCCACCGGCTCGAAGGAAATAGCGGCACCGCAGAGACCGCGGCAACCACCCGCGCTGGCTGAGACGGTGATGTTGTCCAGACCCATGAGGGGGGCGAAGTTCAGGGGAACATTGCGCTCGACGCGAACGACGATGGTATCCCACTTACCCTCGGCCGCGTTACAAGCGATATCGTATTCACTGGTGCAGGTGAAGCTTATGTCCACGCTGTCTCCGTTGGATGTATCGACGCCGTTCTTCTCCAGCCACTCCAGAGCGTCCGCTTCGGCCTCCGACGAGGAGTCGGGCAGCTTCTGAGAGGCGGCTAGAGCAGCAGCGTCAACAGCCTTCCGGATCTCCTGCTTCTCATGGAGGAACATCCCCACGTCCAGCACCAGTGCGCAAAGGCTGAGAATGACTATCATGGTCAGAACGCCCAGCACCAGGCCCTGTCCGAGCTCCTGCCGCCACAAAGAGCGCAATAGTCCTACTAATCTCACGCCATTCACTCCAAACGGAAGTCAGCGGTAGAGCTTAGGTCAAAGGTGTCATCAATGCCGCCGCCACCGATTAGGTTCAGAACACCCGCCAGGGGCGTGATCAGGGTATAGGTGTAACTTACGTCAACCACCACCGACTCACCCGGATCGCCGTCGGCGTTGGTGATCTGGACCGTCACCTCGTCGCCTATCGAGCCTGCCGTGTCCCGTACCCGCTCCTCGATGCAGGAGGCGAGCGAGCCGTATCCGTCGCAGGGAGAGCCAGCCCCACTAAGCGAGGGGTGCACAGCGCCCAGACGGCCGCCCTCGCGCGCTGAGCTGGTGACGGCAATCCAGGCATGGAAAGCCATACCGAAATCGATAATTGCAAAGAGCACCAGGAGGAAGATGGGCAGCACAAGGGCGAACTCCAGCAGCGACTGCCCATCCTCCCCTTTGCTTGTGCGTCTAGTGATTCGCTTAAGAATAGTTAGCATTGGATTCCCGGTGCTTACCTGATCCTGAAGGAGCTCCGCGACTCAGCCCGATCGCCCAACAGCACACATCCCTCGAAAGCACCTGGGTGAGCCGCGGAGCGCCCCTCTACTGTCTTTCAGGCCATTCCTCACAGCTACGGCATTGCGCCCGTTATGGCGTCCAGCTGACCAGACAGTGCGATGCCCAGAGTTGTCAAGGCGGCAATCGCCACCACGGCGATGAGGGCCAGGATCAAGCCATACTCGGCCAGGGCCTGCCCTTCCTCTGAGCGCAAACGGGCCACCAGCCCAAGGACAAAGTCGCTGATCTTGCTTAGCATCGTTTTTTACACCTCCACTAGGCTCCTGCTTCAGCCGCGGGGGAACTTGCAGGATCTCCTAGGCTGTGATAAAAAATAAGCGACGTCGGGCCCCGCGCACTCCGGCGTCCGGGGTGGGGATCTGCGGTCCTGCCAGGCCAGCTCTCCTCACCCCGTCCGTGTTTACTCCTCTCATACGCTTTCGATAACCACCTCCTTTGTCCCGACGATGGCGACAAGCCCGGCTTATCGCCTATCTAGTCTGTCCGAGAGTTAGACGCCTGAACACAGAAGGTTGTTACACTTATGTCCACTTGTTATACGAATCGCGTTAGCCTTTCACTTCAATAGACGTACGAATCCTCCCTCCCGTTACCCCCTTACCCTCCTCTGTTCGCAGGTTGTCCCGCCATTGCCTCCGAAGGCCCAATGCGCTACCCTCCCTAGCAGTGGACAGGCCTACTCTGGCGAACCAACCCAGATCCTCGCCAGGGACTGAAGGGAATCGTTATGACAATTGCCGCCGCTTTTGTCGGCCTGGTAGTGGGCCATCTGCTGGAAGTGCTCCTGGACCGCTTCTATACCGACGCGCCCCTTGCGGGTCCTCTCGTGCGCTGCCCAACCTGTCGTTCCCCCATCCGCCCCCGGCACCTCATCCCCCGGCGGGGCTACCTCTGGTGCCGCGGCCGCTGTCCCGACTGCGACCAGTGGCTGCCCATTCGCGTCCTGCTGCTGCCGCCGGCCAGCGCCCTGGTGTTCGCCCTGGCAGCCCTGGCCAGCGACGAATGGGCGCCGACCATCCTGGGCGGCCTATTCTCCACCATCTTCCTGGCCCTGATGACCACCGACCTGGAGCGCCGCCTCATCCCCAACCGCATCGTCTACCCCGCCATCCTCCTGGCGATGGCTGTCTCCTGGGCCTGGCCCGATCGAGGCGTGGGCCAGATCTTCGCCGGCGGCGGCCTGGCCTTCGCCATCATGCTCATCGTCTACATTGTGTCCCTGGGCCATTTCGGGTCCGGCGATGTGAAGATGGCCACCCTCATGGGCTTCACGGCGGGCTTCCCCGCCATGGTGGTGGGCCTCTTCTTCACGGCGATCAGCGCCGGCATAGTGGCGGCCGTCCTCCTGCTCACCCGAGTCATGCACCGAGGCCAGTACATCCCCTACGGGCCCTTCATCGCCCTGGGGGCTATCATTTCCCTCCTCTGGGGCTACTCCATCATCGACTGATACAGGGGCCAGCGCTCTCCTTGACAGGATGAGCGAACGGCGTAATATTCCAGACGCAGATCGGCACTGGGCATCGCCGCAGTCGATTCGCTTTCCCTTCTAGCGAAACGCCCAGACTGAAGACAAGGAGGAAGCCTTGCGCATACTGGCCGAAGGCCAAGGCGAATACCCGAAGCCCGACCCCGACGGCTATCGAGAGTGGGTGCGCGACCACAAGTCGCGGGCCCTAACGCCTAAGCTTATGGGCGAGAAGGAGGCCATCGACAAGTTCGTCCAGGACGGCGACTACCTGGTCTACGAGTGCACCTACCTCCAGCGTGGCCCCAGCTCCCTCATCCGGGAGATCATCCGCCAGCGCAAGAAGGACCTGTGGCTGTGCGCCAAGTTCACCTGGGTGACCGCCGCCATGCTGGTGGCCGCGGGCTGCGTGTCCAGGATGGACGTGGGCTTCTTCCTCTTCGGGCCCATTGTGGGCAACGCCGTCCGCGAGGGTCGGCTGAAGACCTACGAGTACAGCAACGTGGTCATGACCAACCGGATCATGGCCGGCAGCATGGGCATACCCTTCATCGCCCTCCGCTCCTTCGGCGGCACCGACGGCTTCAAGTACTCGGGCGCCAAGATCATCGAAGACCCCTACACGGGCCAGCCCACCCTCATAGTGCCCGCCCTCAACCCCGATGTGGCCCTCATCCACGCTCAGCAGGCCGACGTCTACGGCAACGCCCGCATCTTCGGCACCGGCGCCTCCGACCGAGAGTCGGCGCTGGCCTCCAGGAAGGTGATCCTCTCCGCCGAGGAGATCATCGACACGGATGAGATCCGCCGCGACCCCGGCCGCACCACCATCCCCTACTACGCCGTGGACGCCGTGGTGCACGCTCCCTTCGGCTCCCTGCCGGGGGCCGTCCAGGGATACTACGGCGCCGATGTCGTCCACCTCATGGAGATAGTGGCCTCCACCCTGCTTGGCCAGATGGATCCCTACCTGCAGAAATGGGTCTACGGCGTGGAATCCCATCAGGACATGCTGGATAAGCAGATGGGAGCGGCTAAGCTTCTGGAGCTACAGAAGCGGATGAAGATAAGCGAGGGGTACAGGCCATGACCAGGGCAACCCACTTCAACGAGCGGGAGCAACAGATCTGCCTTGTTGCCCGCATGATCGAGGACGGCAAGACCTACTGGGTGGGTGGCGCCGGCAGCCCCCTGGCAGCCATCCTGCTGGGCAAGAAGCGATACGCTCCCACCGCCGCCTACGTGACCGAGGACGGTGTGATCGCCCCCGAGCCGGCCCTCCCCTTCGATCCGCTGATGAGCATGGTCAGCGCCGAAGCCGGCTATCGCGCCCTTCAATGGGTGAGCATGAACCTGGTGGGCTTCCACGCCCAGACGGGCTTCATGGACTACGGGATCATCAACGCCCTCCAGGTCGACCGCTACGGCAACATCAACTCCACCGCCATCGGTGACTACGAGGGCGAGCATCGGCGCTTCGGCGGCCCCGGCGGCGGCGACTCCATCGCCGCCCTCTGCTGGCGCACCATCGTGATGACCGACCAGCAGAAGCGCAAGTTCGTGCCCCGAGTGGACTTCATCTCCTCGCCGGGCTTCCTCGACGGCTCGCCCAACGCCCGCGAGATGGCCGGGCTGCCTCGGGGCACCGGCCCCTGGCGGGTGGTCACCCCCTGGGCCGTGTTCGACTACGACGACGACCGCCACCTCCGCCTCACAGGCGTATCCCCCTTCGTGACCGTCGAGCAGGTGCTGGCGGAGATGGACTTCGAGCCGGTGATGGCCGACAAGATCGAGACGCTGGACACGCCCAGCGACGAGGACCTGGTGCTCCTGCGCAGCGAGCTCGACGTGCGCGGCCAGATCACCGACGTCAGCCGCTGGATCGAGCTGCGCGACGACAGGTTCGTGTTCGCCGATCAGACCTAAACAGCCCCCATCGATGCCACGCGCTCCGGCTCGATCTTGAAAATCATGCGATGCTCGCCGGGCTGCCGCCAGGGATACCTGTCCCGCCCAAGGTACTTCTTGGCCAGCTTGTCGATGTGCTCCTCCGCTCCCTCAGTGGTGATCTCCACCACCCGGCCGCGCACCGAAGCGAAAACATAGGGATTCCCCACCCTGGTCACGGAGATGGCGACGCGAGGGTCGCGCCGGATGTTCCGGGGCTTTTGCCTGCCCTCTGCCGTGTTCACCAGGATGTACTTTCCGTCGAAATCGACCCACATGGGCGTCACCTGCGGCGACCCGTCCGGCATCACCGTCGCCAGGTGGCCTATGTTGGCCTCCTCGAACAGCTTCTTGATGCCTTCCCGCATCTGACCTGCCATCGCTCGTCCTCCCTTCAGAGCTCAACGCGGCTCAGCGGAAGAGGTCCCTTTCCGCCGGCCGAATGAGCTCCCGCGCCGATCCTTCCGCTCGCCGGTAGTCGAAGCCGCGCACGATGGCCACCGGCACCCGCGACAGCTTCCCCATCACCAGCTCGGCCGCCGCCGCCAGCTCGTCGGCCACCGCCATAGTGCTCACCCGCAGGACGTAGCCCTGGGGGTCCGCCTGGCCCACGTAGTCCTTGATAGGGCTCATGCCCGCCACGCCGATGGCCACGTTCGTGTGCCCCTCTCGCCAGGGCCGGCCGAAGGTATCGGAGATGACCACCGCCACGGAGATGCCGGCCCTCCTCCGTTGAACAGCGGCGCGAATTCGCTCCGCCGATCGGTCAGGGTTCTCGGGCAGGAGGGAGACCATGCCCTCGCCCACGTTGGAGGTATCGACGCCGGCATTGGCGCAGACGAGACCGTGCCTCGTCTCGCAGATGATGACGCCCCCCTCCTGGCGGACGATGCGCTGGCTCTCCCCCAGGATCACCTCCAGCAGGCGAGGGTCCTTGCCCGTTCGGGCGGCCAGTTCCTGCGCAGGGAGCGACGGCTCGACCTGCCGCAGGTCCACCAGCCGCCCTTCGGCCTTGGAGACGATCTTCTGGGTGACCACCAGCACGTCGCCGTCCTCGATGTCCTCCCCCTGACTCCGAACGGCCGCCAGGATCAGGGCCGTCAGGTCGTCGCCGGGGCGAACCTCGGGCATGCCGTGGACACCGATGATCTGCACTTGGAGAGCCATAGCTTCGGACTGGGCCTAGCCCTTGGGGCCGCTGCGGATTCCGACTATCTTGAGGGATGTGTGAGCCTTGTAGGTCTTGTTCAGGTTCAGGAGGAGGGCGGTGAACTCCTCCAGGTAGCGGCTGTTAGCCAGAGGGCCCGCGTCCAGGGCCCGCACGCCCTCTATCTTCTCCGCCAGGGCCATCACCCTCTCCTTGGCCGCCCGGTCGTCGCCACACACCAGGACGTCGGTCTCCATCGGCTGCTCGACCCGCGCAAGCCGGCTCGCGTCGAGGTGATGGAAGGCAGCCACCACCTGGGCCTTGGGCAACAGCGCCTGCGCCTGCTGAGCGGCAGAGCCCTCGGGCACCGCAGCGGCCGTGGCCCGTCCACCCTCGAAGGAAACAGGCGCCACCACGTCCACCACCGTCTTGCCTCCGATAGCCGACGCCAGTGCCTCCAGGGTGTCCCTATGCCCGGCGAAGGGAATAGTAACGAACACTATGCCCCCTTTGCGCACCGCCTCCTGGTTGGCCATCCCCGCTACGCGCGCATCTGGCACGCGCGCCCTTGTCTTCTCCGCCGCCTGACGGGCGCGCTCCGGCGAGCGCGAGCCGATGACGATCTCATGGCCGGCAGCAGCGAAGCGAGCGGCTAGGCCCAGACCCTCGGGGCCTGTTCCGCCGATAAAGGCAAGCACCTCGACAGGCATGGCGAGCCATTATACTATTAGTCCAAAGCCTGTTACCAGACCTACGAGCATCCACTATGGAGCCCCGCTGGCGGCGGACGTCATTGGGCATGGCGGTGTCGGTGCAAACTATCCTTAGCGACCTCTCCAGCGATATCCAGGAAACGCTGGCCAAGGCCATTGCCGGCCACGACCTGCTACCGCAGGAAGGCTATCGGCTGATACAGGCCACGGAGAGCGAGCTTCCGGCCTTGATGCTCGCCGCCGGCCTCGTGCGCGATCGCCACAAGGGCCGAACGACGACCTACTCTCGCAAGGTGTTCATCCCCCTCACCAACCTCTGCCGCCAGAAGTGCGGCTACTGCACCTTCTCCAAGCCGCCGGACGACCCCCAAGCGCACACCATGACCCCCGACGAGGTCCTGGCGCTGGCTGAAGCCGGCAGGCGCCAGGGCTGCAAAGAGGCCATGTTCAGCCTGGGCGAAAAGCCCGAGGAGGTATACCCCCAGGCACGAGAGCAGCTAGCCCATCTGGGGCATCGCACGATGGTCTCCTACCTGCGGGCGATGTGCGAGCTGGTTCTCGAGCAGGC
>CAZXAF010000007.1:0-21036 GCA_964638905.1 uncultured Dehalococcoidia bacterium | reverse complement strand
CCATGATCCGCTTGCGCGGCATCACCAAGGTCTACCGCGCCGGCGACGTGCCCGTGCCCGCGTTGCAGGGCATCGACCTGGACATCGAGCGCGGCGAGTTTCTGGCAATCATCGGGCCGTCCGGCTCCGGCAAGTCGACGCTCATGCACATCCTCGGCTGTCTGGATAGGCCCTCGCGCGGCACCTACGAACTGGAAGGGCACGATGTGCGCCGGATGAGCGAGCCCCAGCTCGCCAGGGTCCGCAGTCGGCGCATCGGCTTCGTGTTTCAGTCGTACAACCTGCTCCCGCGCCTGCCGGCCATCACCCAGGTTGAGCTGCCGCTCATCTACCGGGGCGGAAACAGCCGCCGAAGACTGGCGGCGCGCGCCCTGGCCGAGGTCGGTCTCTTGGACCGCGCCCGCCACCGGCCGACGCAGTTGTCCGGCGGCGAGCAGCAACGCGTCTCCATCGCGCGGGCGCTGGTGACCAATCCCGCGCTGATCCTCGCCGATGAGCCGACGGGCGCCCTGGACACCAAGACCTCGGCGGAGCTGATGGAGATGTTCGCCCGGCTCAACGCTGAACGCGGCATGACAATCATCGTGGTGACCCACGAGCCGGAGGTGGCAGCCTACACGCGCCGGGTGATCCAGCTCCGCGACGGTCGCGTTGTCTCCGACGCGCCGCCGGAGGGCAGCCCTACCCCAACGTCCGCGCCGACCGATGAGGGGAAGGAGGCGCCAGCATGATCATCTTCGACACGATCCAGACGGCGCTTGCCCAGCTCAGCGCGAACAAGCTCCGCACCGGCCTCACCATGCTGGGCATCGTCATCGGCGTGGGCGCCGTGATCGCCCTCATGGCCGCCGGCCAGGGTGCGCAGAAGGGCGTGACCAAAGAGGTCAGCGGGCTTGGCAGCAACCTCATCTTCGTCGAACCCGGCCAGACCGAGCAGGGTGGCCGCTTCGGCGTCGGTGCGATGACGCTCACTACCGACGACGCCGAGGCGATCAAGAGTCTTCCGTACGTCGATGCGGCGGTCTCCCAGTTCAAGCTAGATATGGAGAACCAGCTCGTCGGCAACGGCCGCAACACATCGGCGAGCATGACCGCCACCGGGCCAGACTTCCCCTACGTGCGTAGCTGGGAGGTCGAGGCCGGCAGGTTCCTTATCGATGACGATGTGAGCCGGAAGGCTACAAACGTCGTCCTCGGCGCGCAGGTGGCCGAGGACCTCTTCGACACGCCGCAGAGCGCCATCGGCCAGCAGGTGCGTCTCAACTTTGGGCCGTTTTCCCTGAATCTCACCGTGGTCGGTGTCATGGAGAAACGGGGCGCGGGCGGTAGCGGCGACGAAGACACGCAGATTCTCATACCGCTGACCACGTTTCAGACACGGATACCATTCGGCCGCAACCCGACCGGGGAGGAGAATGTCGGACAGATCGTCGTCAAGGCCACGCAGGGCGGCAAGGTCGACGAGACGAAGGACGATATCTACCAACTCCTGCTCCAGCGCCACGACTACACGGAGGACTTCACCGTAGAAACCCAGGAAGACCTCACGGCCACAGCGAGGCAGGTGAGCCGAACCCTTACGATGCTCCTGGGCGCCATCGCCGGCATCTCGCTGGTGGTCGGTGGCATCGGCATCATGAACATCATGCTCGTATCCGTCACGGAGCGGACTCGGGAGATCGGCATCCGGAAGGCGGTCGGCGCCAGCAGCGGCAACATCCTCCTGCAGTTCGTCGTCGAGGCGGTCATTGTGACGCTCGTGGGCGGAGCAGTCGGCGTGCTCGCGGGAGTCGTCGCCGCCCGGATCGCCAATGGCCAGGACTTCGGCACCGGATCGCCGGTGACGACGGTGGTGGCCCCGTGGAGCATCTTCGTCGCCCTCGGCGTGTCGGCAATCATTGGCCTGTTCTTCGGCATCTATCCTGCCTTCCGGGCCTCCCGTCTCGACCCGATCGAGGCCCTCCGGACGGAGTGACCGGGCGACGAGTAGGCTACGGCAAGGAGGAGGAGCCCTCGTGGTGAAGCAAAAAAGGCAAGTGCGTGCGGGCATCGTATTCGTTGTCATCATAGGAGCTGTCGTGCTGCTCGCCCAGGCCTGTGGCGGCGGCTCGGCGGGCGAGGATGTGACGCCAACGGCGACGAGCTCGCCGACCTCGACCGCAGGGAGCGAGACGCCGGGGCCGCGCTGGCTTATCGGCACACCTGGGGCGGGCGCGCCCGGCATGGGTCTGTTCGTCGGAGGCGCCAGCGAGGAGTTCGCTGCCTTTCTGGGCATCACCCTTGAGCAGCTCGAATCCGAGCTCAGTGCAGAAGGCGCGACGCCCGCCAGTGTCGCCGAGGCGCACGGCCGCACGCGCGAAGAGCTGAAGACCTTCTTCACGGAAGAGATACAGGCGAACCTCGACGAGGCCGTCGCCGGCGGCACCATGTCGCAGGAGGCCGCCGACGGTATGTTCGAGAGCCAGGCGTCCCGTATTGACGATATTATCGACGGAAACCTGTCATATAGGGGTGCTCCAGGCGCCGGCGACATCACGCCTGGGGCGGGCGCGCCCGGCATGGGTCTGTTCGTCGGAGGCGCCAGCGAGGAGTTCGCTGCCTTTCTGGGCATCACCCTTGAGCAGCTCGAATCCGAGCTCAGTGCAGAAGGCGCGACGCCCGCCAGTGTCGCCGAGGCGCACGGCCGCACGCGCGAAGAGCTGAAGACCTTCTTCACGGAAGAGATACAGGCGAACCTCGACGAGGCCGTCGCCGGCGGCACCATGTCGCAGGAGGCCGCCGACAACATGTTCGAGAGTCAGGCCTCGCGTATTGACGATATCATCGACGGCGAGATGCCATCGGGCGGACCTTGGCTCCCGCCGGAGGGGCAGTAGGGCCGCCGAAGAGATGAAAGGGGAGGTATAATTGAGATCGATGGGGCTTGCAGGGGGCTTCTGCGGCACCCGGCTGGAGCCCTGTCCAGGCGAGGCCGCTGAGATGCAGGACAGTGTGATTCTTGTTGCCGACGACGACGAGCACACCGTCGAGCTCGTGTCGTTGTACTTGCGACGCGCCGGCTATTCTGTGGAGTCGGCATTTGATGGCGAGGAAACCCTGCGCAAAGTACGGGAATCGCGACCGGCATTGGTGGTGCTCGATATCATGATGCCCGGGCCGGACGGTCTGCAGATCTGTCGCAAAATAGGAGGGAGACGTGGCGTGCCGATCCTGCTCCTAACGGCCCGCTCCTCGGACATCGACAAGATCGCAGGACTGCGCCTGGGCGCTGATGACTACGTCACCAAACCGTTCAACCCCGAGGAGCTTGTGGCGCGCGTCGACGCCGTTATGCGGCGCGCCCGTGCGAGTCCCGAAATCGCGTCGGAGCGGCTGGAACTTGGCCAGCTTGTGATAGACCTCGAGCGGCGGGAAGTTAGCGTTCGAGGGCGGGTCATTACCCTCACGCCGAAGGAGTTCGACTTGCTGGCTACGTTCGCCCACTTCCCGAACGTGGTGCTCGATAGAGACCGCTTGCTTGACCTGGCCTGGGGCACATCGTTCTACGCATTTCGGACGGTTGACGTGCACGTCGCACGGCTTCGGGAGAAGCTGAAGGGAAGCGGGACGCGTATCGGAACCGTCTGGGGCACCGGGTATCGGCTGGAGGTAGAGGGCTAGAATGCCGTCGCGTTGGGGCTTTCTGCATAGCCTGCAGTGGAAACTCATCCTCGCTTCCTCGTCACTGGTGGTGGCAGCGCTGGTACTGGCGGGCGCTCTGTTTGTCGTGCTCGCCCAGGACAAAGAGGAAGAGCGTGCCCTCGACCACACTGTCGCCGCGGCGCCGACCGTCTACAACGGCTTTCTTAATTGGTGGCTGCAAGGCGCCTCGCTCGAGGAACTCGAGGCGTACGTGCAGGAGGCCGCGCAGCAGTATGACGTGCGCATCTTCCTGCTCGATGACTCCAGTAGTGTCGTGGTGGACACCAGAGGTGACCTAACCGGAGAGCAGCTCAGCATTCCAACCAGCGTCCAGGCGGGGCCAGACTCCGCCTTCAGAAACGACCGCTATCAATCATGGCGGCCGGAGGAAGGGAACCCGGGGAGTGACCTTGTGCTGGTTGCTCCTTTCCCGATGGCTTTTCGCGTGGCACAGCCCGGTTCACCAGGGTCGCTGCCATTCAGAGAGTTGCAGATCGAGGCGAGCGTGCTTCCCCAATACACTCTGGTTGTGGCGGTTGCGGAGAGCACCCTCACCGACGCCTGGTTGAACCTGCTACCCGGCCTCTTGATCGCCGGTGCCATCGCCTTGCCGGTAGCGGTGGCGCTCGCGGTGGTCGCCGCTCGATATATCACGCGCCCGTTGAACCGGCTAACGGCGGCCGCTCACCAGATGGCTCAGGGCTCGTTCGATGTTGACGTGTCTGTCAGCCGCCAGGACGAGGTGGGCCAACTGGCGCGGGCTTTTTCGACCATGGCGACGCGGGTAGGCGAAGCGTACCAGCAGATGGGCACGCTGCTGGCGAGCGTCTCGCATGACGTCAAGACGCCTCTCACCTCGATCCTCGGCTTCGCGCAGGCGTTGCGAAGCGGCGTAGTGCAGGGCGAGGCGGAATCGAAGCGCGTAGGCGACGTCATCCACGAGGAGGCGGAGAGACTGACGAACCGCCTGAATGACGTTATCTACCTGGTCGAACTTGAGTCTGGCCAGGCCATACTTCAGTACGAAGAAATGGACCTTCAGGCCCTCGTTAACAGTATGCTGGGGAGCATGATATCGCTGGCAGAGCAGAAGGGCGTAGGGGTTTCCACGGCTCTCGCCGAGGGCATTGTCTTGTCTGCAGACAGGGCGAAGATCGAGCGCGCCGTCGAGAACCTGCTCGACAACGCACGCAAGTTCACGCCGCCGGGCGGGGAGATTCGTGTTCACACCTTTGTCGATCCGGAGCGGCCGGGACAGGCCTGCATCCAAATAGAGAACACAGCGCCGGACGTCCACCCGGAGGAACTACCGCGGCTCTTCGAGCGATTCTATCGCCATGACCGCGCCGGGATGGAGCGGTCCGCGGGTACGGGTCTTGGCCTGGCCATCGCCCGTGAGCTTATAGAATTGCACGGGGGAACGTTGGAAGCCTCCGCCCAGGATGGCGAGATCATCCTGACCGCGAAAATGCCACTGGCGCAGCAGTAGCGAGGCCTCTGCTTGTGCGTCGCCGAGACGCGACACATGGGCGGATCATAGGCGCCTCCCTTTGCTTGCGGCACCCACAATTCAGGGTTGCGTTCTCTTGCTCAGGCACTTCCCTTGCTTGCACCCACAAGGAGCGCCACGGGGAATCCGCGAAACACGTCACGAAGGTGCATCGCCCGGCTTCTTGGCCCGCCAAAGGTGCGCAGGCTCTCCCCTGTGAAGACGTTGACCCAACGGCCTGGCGCTCCCGGCGGAAGGTTCAGGACTCCGTCCTTCCAGACCCTCCGGCCCAGCGGCGGCCGCCCCGGCGCGCAGAGTGCGGCGAACAACCGGGGGACTGTCACCAGGGCCCAATCGCCTCTTGAGCGTCGAGCAAAGGCCACGACATGCTCCGCTGTCCGGCCTGAAGCAGAAAGGGGCAGGTAATCGCCGCCTTCGAATAGCCTCGCGTGAGCGCTGCGGAAGCCCAGCGCCTTCCAGATCAGGTACGTCTTGATCCGGCCGTCCTCCCACCGGGCGAGAAGCTCCTGGGTCAGCCGAACCGGGTCGTCCGCTTCGTCGCGGTTCAGGTCGTTGAGGAGCTGCGTTCGCTTGGAGAAGTCCACGGGACGGCGGTTGTCCGGATCCACGAGGCTGAAGTCCCAGAGCTCCGTGCCCTGGTAGAAGTCGGGGACGCCCGGCGAGGCGATCTTCAGCAGGACCTGGGCCAAGGAGTTGAGGGCGCCGTAATAGGCGATGCGTCCCTGAAACGGCAGGAAATCATCGAGAAAGTCATTCGGCCTCGAGGTGTCCAGGCAAGCGTCCACGAAGCCCACCAGCGCGTTCTCGTAGGCCTTGTCCGGATCGAGCCATCTGGTGTGTACCTTCGCCTCACGGATGGCCTTGATCACGTAGGCCTGAAGACGCTCTCGGAATGCAGTTATCCCTTCTGGCTCCAGGGGCCAGGCACCCAAGAGCGTCTGGTAGAGTAGATTCTCCTCATTGGGGTCCGGCACCAAGCGCCCGTTCACCAGGCTTTTCTTGCCTTCATTCATCCGAGCCCATCGTCGAAGACACCGCGCCCATGCGGTCGGCAGCTCGGACAGAACGTTGAGCCTCGCCCGAACGTCCTCGCTTCGCTTGGTGTCGTGCGTCGACGTCGCGTTCATCGTGTAGGGCCATCGCTGGAGTGCCCTCCGGTTGTGCTGATGGAACCGCTCGACGCCAGCCGATGGCGCGAACCCCTGGGAGCCGCTGCCCACCTCGTTGAGAGAGGTGAGCCGGTTGTACAGGTAGAGCGCGGTGTCCTCCAAGCCCTTGGCCATCACGGAGCCCGTGAACTGCTGCCATCGCATCACGAACCAGCGCGCTCGCCCTCGCCACTGCACGCCCGAAGCGGCGCGTAAGTCGAGCAGCAACACCCGCCGCAGGAAATCGAGGGCAGAGGCGCTCACGCCCGGGTTCCGCCGTCGCACTTCGTCCACGGCGCCTTCGATGTACGAGCGATCCCGCGGAGCCACCGCCAACCCTCGGACGTAGGTGCGGTAGACCGGCAGGCAGGCCGTCACCTCCAGGAGGGCCTGCGCAAGCTCCTCTGTTCTCAGCGCGGGGCCGTGATCGTCCTGGGCCAAGCGGGCCAGGTGATGGCCCAGAACACGCAGCTCTGCCGCAAAAAGCTCCTGCATCACTCGCTTCTTGCTCTCGTACACGACATCGCCGAAATCCAACCGGGCTCCGGTGAACCGCCGGTAGGTTGTATCCAACAAGTTGAGCCCTTGCCCGTCAACGAAGACGGCATTCAGGGCATTGAGGAAGTCGTAGCCGGTGGTGCCGCAGGCTGGCCAGTCCTCGGGCAGCTCCTCGTCGCTGCCCAGGATCTTCTCGACGACCACGTAGAAGCCTGGAGTCCCTTTCCCCGGATCACTTGCTCCCAGGCGGCGCTGGAGTCGTTGCAGGTAGTCCAAAGGATCGTAGAGACCATCGATGTGATCGACCCGCAAGCCTGTAATGCGCGCCTCCTCGGCCAGCCGAAGGGTCAGGGCATGCGTCGCTTCGAACACCTCCGGCTCCTCAACCCGAACGCCGATCAGGTCACTGATGTTGAAGAAGCGCCTGTAGTTGATCTTCTCGATGCCGTCGCGCCAGTAGGCCAGCCGGTAGGCCTGATCGGCCAGAATCCGATCTAGGAGGTGGGAGCCTTCCGGGTCTTTCGCTCCCCCATTGAAGGTGCTCACGTTCTCATCGACAAACTTCCTTATTTCAGCAGAGGTGCTGTACAGGCGCCACAGCCGTTCCTTGATGGTCTCCCTATCCCTGCGCCTCGCTTCCGCTTCTGCGGCGTCGACAGCGGTGCGGGCGGGCAGTCGCTCGGTGGCGTGGACGAGGTCCAACAGCTCTCGGAAAGCTGGATGACTCTCCCCCAGGGTCTGCCTCAGGTCATCGAGGCGGTACGTGAGGAGAACGCGGTACGACTTGGGGGCGAGCGGAAGCCTCACCGCATGGTAGCGGACGAAAAAGCCCTCTTCGTCCAGGCCCAAGATAAGCTCCCGATTCTCCAGAACGCTTCGATAGGGACCACCAAGGATAGGTAGGAGAACTGTGTTCTCCGGGACCTCGCTCGCCGGGTCAGGGCGCCAATCGATGTCGAAGTAGGCGGCGTACGGGGAAATCGGGCCGTTCTCCAGCACGTCCACCCACCACTGGTTCTCGCTGATGGCAGCCATGTGGTTGGGCACGATGTCGAGCAAGAGCCCCATACCGTGGCGCTTCAGCTCCTGCACCAGCGCCTCGAACTCGGCTTCCGTGCCGAGTTGGGGATTGAGGCGCGTCGGGTCTGTGATGTCGTATCCGTGAGTGCTGCCGCGGCGGGCCTTGAATATGGGGGACGTGTAGACGTCAGTGATGCCGAGCTCACGCAGGTAGGGCACCAGGGCCTGCGCATCCGGGAAGCGGAAGTTCGAGTTGAACTGGAGCCGGTAGGTGACGACGGGGACCCTCAGGCCGACCATCTACTCCACGTGGACCTGCAGCCTGTCGCCCAGCGACATGAAGTGGCGGAGCCATTCCTGGGCTTCTTCATCGCCCTGCTCCGCCCTCATCCGGAAGTCGGGGTAGTCGGTCTGGAGGATGTCGTAGTAGACGTTCTGGGCTTTCCAGAGGCTTACCTCGAAGGGCAGGAAGCGCGCCAGGCCTGTCACTGTGTCCAGCTTCTGGAGAGCGGCGAGTTCGCCGGGCTGAGCGCGGAATTCTTCGGCCAGTCTCTCGCTCGTCTCCTTGAGGGCATAGCCAAGGCCGGCTGCATCCAGGTCTACTCGCCACGTCGCCACCGCCTGCAGGATTGTTTGCACGTAGTCGAGGTCGGGCTCCTCTTCCTCAAGGGCCCGGCGGAGGTCCAGGTTGAGGATAAACTCGGCGGCCGCATGGAAGGACCTCGGCAGGGGAACGCCCAGATCGACCAGGAAGCGCATCAGCAGGGCATGGTGGTCGTAGAGTTCGCGGTAGGAGGCCTCTGCCTCGGCCAGGGTCGACTCCAGGATCAGGTTTGTGATCTTCCGCTGCTCGTCTCGGAAGAGCGACTTCAAGGAGTAGGTCAGTTCCAGGAAGTGTTTGTCGAGAAGGCGGATGACCTCGGTGAGGTCGCCTCTCGAGAAGGCCTCGGTTACCTGCTCAACCATCGTCCGATAAGCGCTCTGGCCGCGGAACGACCGCACACCGCCGCTTACGTTGTGGTCGCCGAAGTGAAGGATCCCAAAGCTCAGCAGCGCCGATTCCCAGGTGATCTCCGAGGTGACTCGTGCCCGTCCCACGGCCAGCCTCGTTGCGCCCATCTCTACCATCTGGTGATCGTCGCGCTCGATGTCGTAGCAATAGATCCTCGGCCTCTCGTCATAGGGTTCAAATAGAGAGCTTACGGCGTAGTGGGCAACCACCTGCGGGAGGCCTATCCTCGCCGGCTTGACGAACTTCTCGTAGATGCGGCGACCGTCTTGGTGTTCCGGAATATTGCTCTTGGCTTGCTCAAGCAGCTCAAGGAAGCGGGGTTCGAGCTTCTCGCCGAAGAGCTCCTGTGCCAGCTGGATGGCGCGACCGGCGTACTGGATAACCTGGACCGTCTCTATACCCGAGATATCACTGAAGAACCAGCCACAGCTGGTGTACATGAGCATACCGTGGCGCTGAAGCTCCAGAAGCTTAAGAGCGGTAACCTTGTCATGGTCACGAAGCCGGCGAATGGCGTGTCGGCTGAAGAACCGCTCGATGTTCTCCGGCGATCGGTCCAGGATAACGTTGATGTAGTCGTTTCGCGCGTCCCAGGGATCTTTCAGGAGCTTGCCCGCATGTTCCTCATACCGAGGGGCCATCTCGTCGCGGAGCCAATCCAGGGTCTCTCGCAGCGGAGCCCGCCAGGCCTGGTTCCAGCCCGGCCGTCCGCCGGTGCTACAGCCGCAGTCGCTGCGCCACCGCTCGATGCCGTGTGAGCAGCTCCAGGAGGTGTTCTCGAAAACCGCCACCTCGTGAGTGGGAGGGTGCCTCTCGAGGTACTCGCCGTAGTTGGTGAGCCGGGCCATGCCATTGGACTGGATATGATGGAGGGCGTAGGCCAAAGCCATATCGCCGTGGCGGTGGTGATGGCCGTAGGTTTCCCCGTCGGTGGCTATGTGGACGATTTGGGCCCAGGGCCGTTCGTCGGAGAAGCCGTTCGTGAGCCGTTCCGAAACCTGCTCGCCGCTGGAAAGAAGGCCCTCGAAGGCCACAGCTCTGGCGATGGGCTCATCGTAGAAGAACAGGCTGATCTTTCGGCGCGATGGAAGGCGCAACATGTAAGCCTTCGTAGGGTCGATGTGCCCGCCGCTGAGATCGCGCCAGGAGCGCCCGCCGATCCTACGAACCCGGCTGGCCTGGTGAGGAGCGAGGATGGTGAACTGGATGCCCAACTCAGCCATAATGTCGAGGGTCTCCAGATCCACGGCAGTCTCAGGTAGCCACATCCCCTCCGGCTTGCGGCCAAAGCGGTGTTCGAAATCCCGTATCCCCCATAGCACCTGCGTGTATTTGTCGTGCCCATCCGCCAGCGGCAGGATTATGTGATTGTACGCCTGGGCCAGGGCCGAGCCGTGGCCGGAAAAGGTCTGCTGGCTCTCTCGGTCAGCCGCCAGGATCGCTTCGTAGACGTCGAGCGCGTTTTCTTCAAGCCACGCCAGGAGCGTCGGGCCAAAGTCGAAGCTCATCCGGGCGTAGTTGTTGACGATCTGCACGATCCGATTGTCGCGGTCAAGGATGCGGGAGGCTGAGTTAGGCGCATAGCACTCCGTTGTGATGCGCTCGTTCCAGTCGTGGTAGGGATAGGCGGAGTCCTGCGACTCTACAGCCTCTAGCCAGGGATTTTCCCGCGGCGGCTGATAGAAGTGGCCGTGGATGCAGACATAACGTTCCATTAGGGTTCATTCTCCTTGGTGAAGACGGCGAAGGACAACGGGCTGAGGGCAAGGGTGCCTTCTCCCTCCAAGCGCAGCATCTCAGGAAGTGAGCTTCCTTCTCCCTGCCACCGTTCGTCCGCCGAGTCCAAGAGTTTGCGCCAGCGGCCCTCAGGTACGTTGACGGCCACAGCTATCTCGGCATCGCCAAAGTTGAAGACAGCGAAGACCTCGCTGTTCCCGCTCCACCGGCGGAGGAACAGCACCTGTTCCTTCTCGTACCCCGCCACCTCCATCTGCTCCTTGCTCATGTCCGCCAGGGCCGCGATCCCCTTACGGAGCCGGAATAGCTCCCCGTAGAACTCGAAGAGCAGCCGGTGATGCCCCTCACTGCGGAGGCTTCGGTTCAGTCTGGAGCGGAGGAAGGTCGCCTCGTCCTGGGGATCCGGCGGCTTCCCCTCCCATGCGAAGGCCTCGAACTCTTCGCGGCGGCCCTGACGCACTGCCTCCACCAGCTTAGCATCCGAGTGGCTGACGAAGTACTGGAAGGGCGCTGTCTCACCGTACTCCTCACCCATGAACAGCAGCGGGATGAAGGGCGAGAGGAGAACAACACCGGCGGCCAGCTTGAGCCCGTCGAAGGGGACAAGCTGGCTCAGCCGCTCACCGAGCATGCGGTTCCCCACTTGGTCGTGGTTCCGGGAGAAGACCAAGAGCTTATGGGCAGGCACATCGCGGGAGGAGTTGCCGTGCCGGCGGCCGTAGTAGGGTGAGTACTGGCCCGAGTAGACAAAGCCTTCGCTGAACGCTTTGGCAAGCTGTCCGAACCTGCCGAAGTCCTGGTAGTAGCCGGCCCGCTCTCCCGTGAGCAGCGCATGCAGCGAGTGATGGAAGTCCTCGTTCCACTGCGCGTCCAGGCCTTGGCCTCCCATCTCTCGTGGCCGGACGAGCCTGGCATCGTTAAGGTTGCTCTCGGCGATGACCTGGATGCGACGGCTTAGATCCTCCGCGCGGTGGTGCACAGCCTCCGCCAGCTCCTCGACGAAGGGTATCGCCGAATGGTCAACGATGGCGTGTACCGCATCCAATCTCAGGGCGTCGACATGGAACTCCGTGACCCAATACAAGGCGTTCTCGATGAAGAAGCGCCGCACCTCGTCACTTTGCGGCCCATCGAAGTTCAGCGCCGCTCCCCATGGCGTCATGTACTTGTCGGTGAAATAGGGGCCGAACTCTGCCGCGTAGTTCCCCTCCGGGCCGAAGTGATTGTAGACAACGTCGAGCACTATGGCCAGGCCCAGCTTGTGACAGGCATTAACCAGTCTCTTGAGGCCAGCCGGGCCACCGTACGAGTTCTGAACCGCAAACGGGCAGACGCCGTCATAGCCCCAGTTGCGGCCACCCGGGAACTGGGCGATGGGCATGAGCTCGATGGCTGTGATGCCCAAATCCTTCAGCTCATCAAGCTGGGGGATAACGGCGTCGAAGGTGCCCTCAGGCGTGAAAGCGCCGACATGCAGTTCGTAGATGGTGTACTCCTGGAGCGACAGGCCGGTCCAGCCAGCGTCCTCCCACTCAAAATGGGGGCTCACTACCTCCGAAGGTCCATGGACACCCTGGGGCTGGAACCTGGATGCGGGGTCGGGCCGCTCCCTACCTTCGTCCAGCCGATACATGTAGAGGCTTTCCGGCTCGACCCCATCGACCGCGGCATGATGGTATCCGCGTTCCCCCGATTCCATCGGGACGAGCCTCTCGCGGGGCGCCAGAAGGTGCACATCCACCTTGGGGGCCAAAGGTGCCCAGACGACGAAACAGGATAGGCTGTTTCCCAGGAAGCTGGCACCTAGGCTTGGGTCCCGGTCGCCGCTCACTTCCTCTGCCTCTCGCTCTTGAGGAACACAGCGCTCAAGGGAGGCAGGGTGAGATTCAGGGAATACGGACGGCCGTGAAAGGGAGTCCGTACCGTATCCAGGCCGCCGAAGTTGCCCTGCCCGCTGCCCCAGTACTCCTTAGAGTCACTGTTCAGAATCTCTCGCCAGAAGCCTCCCCGCGGGACGCCCACCCGATATTTGTGGCGGGGCACCGGCGTGAAGTTACAAACGATCAGCACGATGTCCTTCGTTGACCGCCCTTTGCGGATAAAGCTAAGGGCGCTCGATTGGCTATCACTGGCATCGATCCATTCGAAGCCGGCAGGGTCGCAGTCCAGCTCGTGGAGCGCTGGCTCACTCCTGTATAGTCGATTCAGGTCCTCCACCAATCGCTGCAGGCCGGCGTGGCGGTCGTATTGGGTCAGCTGCCAGTCGAGGCTATCA
Source organism: uncultured Dehalococcoidia bacterium (assembly GCA_964638905.1). Lineage (GTDB taxonomy): Bacteria > Chloroflexota > Dehalococcoidia > SM23-28-2 > SM23-28-2 > SM23-28-2. The sequence continues at coordinate 8,155 of CAZXAF010000007.1, read as the reverse complement.
TCGTGCTTCCACTCCTGCCACTGACCGAATTCGCCTCCCATGAAAAGGAGCTTCTTGGCGGGCTGGGCGTACATGTATGCGAAGAGCAGCCTCAGGTTGGCGAACTTCTGCCAATCGTCGCCTGGCATCTTGCCCAGCAGCGAGCCCTTGCCGTGCACGACCTCGTCGTGGGAGAGGGGAAGCACAAAGTTCTCGTGGAAGGCGTAGATCATTCTGAAAGTGAGTTCGTTGTGGTGGTACTTGCGATGGATAGGGTCGTGGGCCATGTACAGTAGGGTGTCATGCATCCAGCCCATGTCCCACTTGAGCCCGAAGCCAAGACCGCCTACGTACTTCGGCCGGGAGACCATTGGCCAGGCCGTGGACTCCTCGGCGATCGTCTGCGCATCGGGATGAGCCTTGTAGACCTCCTCGTTGAGGCGCCGCAGAAATTCGATGGCCTCCAGGTTCTCGCGGCCTCCGTAGACGTTCGGCATCCATTCCCCTTCCTTGCGCGAGTAGTCTAGGTAGAGCATGGAGGCAACGGCGTCGACCCGCAGCCCGTCGGCGTGGTACTTGTCCAGCCAGAAAAGGGCGCTGCTGAGGAGGAAGCTGCGCACCTCGTCGCGGCCGTAGTTGAAGATGAAGCTTTCCCAGTCCGGGTGGAACCCCTTCTCCCGATAGGAGTGCTCGTAGAGGTGCGTACCGTCGAAGAAGCCGAGCGCGTACTCGTCCGTGGGAAAGTGGGAGGGCACCCAGTCGAGGAGCACACCTATCCCCTGCTGGTGCAGATAGTCCACCAGGTACATGAAGTCCTGCGGCGTGCCGTAACGGCTGGTGGGCGCGAAGTATCCGGTGGTCTGGTAACCCCACGATCCGTAGAAGGGGTGCTCCATGACCGGCAGGAACTCCACATGGGTGAACCCCATCCGCTTCACGTAGTCCGCCAGCTTGGGAGCCATCTCCCGGTATGAGAGCGACCGGCCGCTCTCATCGGGCGCGCGCATCCATGACCCCAGGTGAACCTCGTAGGTGGCGATGGGAGCACTCAGGGAGTTGCGTCCGCCGCGTTTCTGCATCCAGTCTTGATCACCCCAACTGTAGTCCAGATCCCAGACGATGGACGCGGTCTTGGGTGGGACTTCTGCGCGGAAGGCGAAGGGATCGGCCTTGTCCACCCGATACCGCTTGTACCTCGATGCGACATGGTACTTGTAAATCGCCCCCTTTTCCACCCCTGGGACGAAGCCCTCCCATATCCCGGACTGCCCCCTGGGCTGCAGGGGATGGCTCTTCTTGTTCCAGCCGTTGAAATCGCCAACTACGGAGACGCGCTCCGCGTCGGGCGCCCATACGGCGAAGTACGTGCCATCCCTCCCGTCCACGGCCATCGGGTGGGCACCCAGCTTCTCGTACAGTCGGAGGTGGGAGCCCTCATTGAAGAGGAAGAGATCATCATCGGTCAGGAGGGTTTCGTCAGAGGTCACTGGCTGCCTCCTTGGCAACTATTCACAACTATTCTCCCATCAAGCCGGTAGCCCCGCCACGGCGGAGGTTCGCCCGCTGCTGGGCACCACAAGTGTTCGGCAGCGTTGAACTGGATGCTCCAGGCCAACGGAAAAAAAAGAGCCTCAAAATCTGGGCAAAAGCTTGACAGGAGTTCGTCATCACTCATAAGCTCCTCGTGAAGGGGGTAGCCATGCCGACGGAAGAGAAGATAAGGGAACTGGCTCACAGCCTTTGGGAAAGGGAAGGACGACCCGAGGGCAAGGACATGGACCACTACCTGGCTGCCAAGCAGATCCTGGAAAAGAAGGAGGCAGCGCAGAATCCTGCCCGAGCCCATCGTACAACAGCGTCCAAATCGGCAAAGGCACGCACGCATAGCTCTCGCGCCAAGAAGGGGTAGAGAGAAGGCAAGCACCCGCGTCACTGTAGGCCTCCCCCACAGGCCCTGCGGTGACTCATTTCGCTGAGTATACTCAGCACTTGGGGCATCTGGCAAAAGGCCTCAATGCTATGGGTTGTCTTTTTGCGCCAGTTCGGATGCTCGTCCCAGGTGCCGGGAACGTTCTGCGGCTCTGTCTCTAACCACAGATCCTCCAGGCCCACGAGAACCACCCGGGCGCGGCTGGCGGCCAAGAACGCCAAGCAGGCCCGGAGAACCGCGCTCTCATCATGAGCTCCCTCTTCGAGAAGCCCCTGGCGCTTGAGAAAAGCCAGGAGGTCGCGCTTCAATGCCTGGCGATTTCCCCGCTCTTTGGCACCACCCTTGTCGTCCAGAAGGCCGCGCTGCAGACGGTCCTCGACGTCTAACCCCCGCCAGAAAGCGGCGAAGGGCGGCATGTCATGGGTATCGATGCTCGCTACGGAAGCGGCGGGCACGGCTCCCACAGGCCGTCTCCGTTCGGGCCTGAGCTCGAACTGCACTACGTAGGTCCGGTGAATGTTGTGCTCGGCCATCGCTTTCCTGACGTAGCGCGGCACGGTACCCAGGTCCTCCCCCGCGATCAGGGCTTGGTGTCTGTGCGACTCCACGCTGAGGATGGCGTAGAGCTCCTCCCAGGGGTAGTGCACGTAGACGCCCTCGCGTGCCTCCATCCCGCTCGGCACCCAGTAGAGGTGGTGGAGGCCCATGATGTGATCGAGCCGCAATGTGCCTGCGTACTGTAGGTGGTGGCGCAGACAAGCGATGAAGTAGCGGTAGCCCTGCTTTCTCAGCGATTCCGGATGGAGGGGTGGAAAACCCCAGTCCTGGCCCTTGACGAAGAAAGTGTCCGGCGGAGACCCCGCCGAGGCACCCAGGGCAAACAGGCTTTGCTCGCGCCATACGTCATAGCCGTCGGGATGTACTCCAAGCGGCAGGTCCAGGCACAGCTTCACTCCCGCCGACCGGCTCCTTTCGCAGAGGGCCTGCATCTGCTCTTGGGCGATCCATTGGACGTAGAGATGATAGTGCTTCGCCTCCTCATCATAGTCTCCTGCTTTCAGGACACCATCCCGAAGCGGCTCGGGCCACGTTGGCCAGGGGCTACGCCGCCGCTCAACCGTGGCTCGGAAGCGGGCGTAGTCCTCCAGCGCCGGATGCGCCTCCACCAATCGCACGAAGGCGCTGTAGCGTTGCGACCGCTCGGCAAAGAAGCATCGCGCCAGCTCCTCCAGGACTCTCCGCTTGAGCGCCATCTGGCGCCCATAGTCGACGAGGGGCAGAGAGCGCAGCGCCTCAAGCTCCTGCTGGACCGCGGGCGATCCTGCAATGGCCTGCGCTGAGGGGCATCTCTCCAGCTCCGGTACGCGGGTCACGTCGATGTAGAATTCATTCCAAAACATGCGGCTCACCGGCGCGTACGGGCTTGGCTCCAGGGGCTCATCGAGAAAGGCGGCCAGCAAAGGGAGGGTCGCCACAAGACTGCCGCCTAACCCAGCCACCCACTCCAGCAGCGATTCGAAATCGGTGAGGTCTCCGCCCCCCCAGCTCCTCCGGGAGTGGAGAGCATACAGAGGTATGAACACGCCCCAGCACTTGCTCGCGTGTTCTTCCGAGGGTGCGTGCGCTTTCAGTGGCGCAGAGACGACCATCATCTCGAACAGCCTGGCTCCTAACTCCAGCGTGAGCCGATGGTATCCCAACGGCAAGTGAAAGGGCAATGTCAGCCGCATAGTCTGGTGGCGGACGCCCTCCACCATCGCGGACTCAACGACGGGCAGCTCCGCCACATCGCAGGTCCAAGCGTGGGCTTCCCCCGTCTCCAGATCGAGGTTGCAGCGCAGTGCGCCGTCCGCCGATGCGGCGGGGAGGCGCAGATCGATTCCAGCAGGCTGGCCGTCCCAAGCGACGGTGACGGGCTCCACCCCGCGGGCCCACAGCTCCCGCCGGCGCTCGCGCAGAGCATCGCCAACGTCCGCGAACCCCCCGACGGGCGCATCGAGTGCTCGCAGAATCGACAGCACGGCCTCCGGCGAGGCCTGCTGGCGGCGGTCTTCAACGTCGTAGAAGGCGGTCTGCACTCCGTACATGCGTGCCAGGGTGATGAGGCCAGGGACGTGCGGCCTAGCCATACTCCGCCTGTACACCGAGGAGATCCAGGATCCCCTGGAGGGGGATTCTGACCCAATCGGGGCGATTATTCAGCTCATAGCCGAGCTCGTAGATGGCCTTCTCCAGAACCAAGGCATCGAGCATCACTTGCAGTTCCTGCCGCTCTTGGGGCAGGAAGGGAACCTGGGTCGCCGCGGCGAGATAGGCCTTCACAAAGGTAGCGCTGACCCAGACGTGCCAGAAGCGAGCCCAGGGTTCCAGGGCGGAGAGGCCCTCAGGGCCGACGGTGCCGCCAGCTTCCTGGTTCAAGAGAGCGGAGTGAGCGGCGTAGTGGAAAGAACGGAGCATGCCGGCCACGTCGCGAAGGGCACAGCGCTTGATCCGCCGCTCGCTCAGGGGACGGGCTGGCTCTCCCTCGAAGTCGATGATCACGAAGTCTCTACCGGTGTACAGCACTTGGCCAAGATGATAGTCACCATGGCAGCGGATGCGGGTAGCCGTGCTTTTTTGGTCAAGGATAGCCCCGAACCTTCTCAGAATCGCTCCCTCAAGGCCAAGCAATTGCTGAGCCTGGTCATCCAGTGCCTCCGGAACAAGGGGGAGGCGGTTGCGGAGCAGTTGGAAGACGTGTCGAGTAAGGCTGCGCATGGATTGCTGAAGCGAGCGCTGGTAGAAGGAGGATAGCGGCTCCGGGACGAAACTCGGGTCGTCGAGGGCGGAGGCAAGGGCGGCGTGGAGTTCAGCGGTTCGCTCGCCCAGGAGCCGCGCCGACTCCAGATAGGGCCCGATAAGATCGGCGGCCAACTGCGGAGGCTCCTCCTCGGCCATGTCCAGCAGGCTCGCGGCGGGTACAGAGGCCTCTTCGCTGTGCGGTTGAGCCGCCAGGATATGTTCGAAGTAGCGACCCAGTTCGTCCAGGGTATATTGCCAAGCATCCCCATGGTTCGGCACAAGCCCTTGAAGGATCGCCATGGTGAGCGGCTCCCGGCGGCGTCTGCGGTACTCGATGAAGCCAGCCACGGGAGGGACGTGGGCCAGGGTCGTCTTCTCGGTGAGAAAGCGTCCAATCTCTAGCTCAGGGTTAACTCCCTCGTCAAGGCGTCTGAAGAGCTTGAGAATGAACCTATCGCCGTAGATCACTGAGGTGTTACTCTGCTCGGCTTTCAGGACCGACGGTTCCAGCGGTTCGTCAAGAGGGCCACGCATCTGACGGAAGACCCGTGTTGACCGGGCCGTCACCTCGCCCGCCGCTCCCTTGAAGAGCTGACGTCGGGCGATCGCCTCCAGAAGCGCCTGACAGAAGGCCCTCTCCCACAGCGCATCGAAAAGCAATCCTCCTTCCGTTTCGCCTTCCACCTGGAGACGGACAACGGCTGCTTGGGGGGACTCTCTCAGCAGGCTATCGGCCCGCTCTCCGGTGGCGAAGGCGAGGGGGAGCACGTAGGTCTCTGATTCGCCTTCGAAGTAGTGGACCTTGAGAAGGGCGGTATAGAACTGCGGACGCTTACGGGCCTGGACGATGGGGATCGCCTCGAGGATGTCGACAGAGCGGATAGTTCGCGCCTTGCCGCCGAACCAGCGCCGCGCTTTCAGGTAGTAGGGGAGGATCGCCTCAAGAGCGGCTTTGCCCTTCCCCCGAAAGGTGCTGTCCCAGGAACCCGCTACCATCAGAGTGGGCACCGGGCTCTCAGGAGCGGTGATCGCCAGAGGCGTCTCCACACGTTGCGGCTCCAGGGCAAACCAGTAGAAGGCGTGAGGCCCCAAGGACAGGAAGTACGGCTGCTCCCCTATGGCGGGAAACTCCGTCCGGCCAAAGAGCTCAACCGGGACCGTGCCATGGAAGCCGGAGAGGTCCAACTCCACGCCCTGTACGAAACGAGATAGGTTAGCTACCACGAGAATGCACTCGTCCTGGTAGCGCCGGACGAAAGCGAGGATCCTTCGGTTCTCCGGGTAGAGGAACTCAATGCTCCCCCTGCCAAAGGCGCGGAAGCGCTTCCTCAGGGCAATGAGGCGCTTCATCCACCAGAGGAGAGAGTGGGGATTATTCTGCTGGGCCTCCACGTTGGTGGCCTCGTAGTGGTACTCGGGGTCGATGATGACGGGCAGATATAGCTTCTGAGGGTTGGCCCGGGAGAAGCCCGCGTTGCGGTCGCTGCTCCACTGCATGGGGGTGCGGACGCCATTGCGATCGCCGAGGTAGACATTGTCCCCCATCCTGATCTCATCGCCGTAGTAGATCACCGGCGTCCCCGGCATGGAGAGAAGCAGGGCATTCATCAGTTCGATCTGTCGCCGGTTGTTCCCCAGGAGCGGAGCAAGCCGGCGGCGGATCCCGAGGTTGATCCGCATCTGAGGGTCATGGGCATAGACGCGGTTCATGTAGTCCCGCTCTTCGTCCGTGACCATCTCCAGGGTCATCTCATCGTGGTTGCGCAGGAAGAGCGCCCATTGGCAGGTATCAGGCACTGCAGGCGTTTGCTCAAGTATCTCGATGATGGGGAACCGATCCTCCATGCGTATCGCCATGAACAAGCGCGGCATGACGGGAAAATGGAACGCCATGTGGGCCTCATCTCCGTTCCCGAAGTAGGCGGCAGCGTCCTCGGGCCACTGGTTAGCCTCGGCCAGCAGCATGCGGCTCTTGAACATCTGGTCAACACGACGTCGGAGCTCCCTCAAGAACTCGTGTGTCTCCGGCAGGTTCTCGCAGGTGGTGCCCTCCCGCTCGTAGAGGTAGGGCACGGCGTCCAACCGCACACCGTCCACGCCCAACCCCAGCCAGAAGTTCACCACGCTGAGAACGGCCCGGCGAACGCGGGGGCTATCGAAATTGAGGTCGGGCTGATGAGCGTAGAAGCGATGCCAGTAGTAGGCCTTAGCGACCGAGTCCCAGGCCCAATTGGAGGTCTCGAAGTCCTTGAATATTATCCGCGCCTCCCTGTACTTGTCGTGGCTGTCGCTCCACACGTAGGAATTCCGGCGGCTGCTGCCAGCCGGAGCGCGGCGCGACGACTGGAACCACCGGTGCTGGTCAGAGGTATGGTTAAGGACCAGCTCGGTGATAACGCGCACGCCTCTTCGGTGCGCCTCCCGCAGGAAGGCCTGAAAGTCTCGCAGGGTGCCATAGTCCGGATGGACACCGGTGTAGTCGGAGGTGTCGTAGCCGTCATCCTTCAGGGGGGAGGGGTAAAAGGGCAGGAGCCAGATCGCCGTCACTCCCAGGTCCTGAAGATAGTCCAGCTTCTGTGTCAGGCCCCGGAAGTCGCCCACGCCGTCGGCATCGCTATCGTAGAACGCCCGCACATGGAGCTCGTAGATGACGGCGTCCTTGTACCAGAGCGGATCGTCTTCCAACCTGTGGGCCGTATCACTCCGACGCACCCGTCACTCACCTCGCTCGTCACAAAGTGTTCGAAGTTATTTCACGCGCGGATCCGAGTCCGCAAGCGGAAGATGTGCGCCGGCACTACGTGCGGATCGATCTCGACGTAGTTGCGGCGCCCCTGCCAGAGATAGCGAGCGTCGGTCAGCAGGTCGTGCACCTGGTAGGGCTGGTGAGGGTCGACCTCCAACTTGTCCAGGTCGAGTTCCACCCAGCCGGCTTGCGTATGGTGAGGGTCCAGGTTGACCACGACGATAATAATGCTCCTGAGGTCTTCTGTCCTCTTGCTGTAGCAGATGAGCTGCTCGTTGTTCACCTGATGGAACGACAGGCTCCAGTCGCTCTGCAGGGCGGCGTTTTCCCTACGGATCCGGTTCACTCGCGCTATGAGGTCTTTCAGGCTATCCGGCCTGTCAATTTCCCACTGCTTAATCTCATATTTCTCTGCATCTAGGTATTCTTCACTGCCGGGCTGCCGCGGCCGGTTTTCGCAGAGCTCGAAGGCTGGTCCGTAGATCCCGTAGTTGGCTCCCAGCGTGGCCGCAAGCACCAGGCGCGTCATGAAGGCCGATCTTCCGCCGGACTGGAGGTATTCCGTAAGGATATCAGGCGTGTTGGGCCAGAGGTTGGGCCGGAAGTACTCGCCGACATCCGTCTGGGTCAGCTCCGTGAAGTACTGGCTGAGCTCCCAGTTGGCGTTGCGCCAGGCGAAGTAGGTGTAGGACTGGCTGAAGCCCAGCTTGGCCAGGCGG
>CAZXAF010000006.1:0-23336 GCA_964638905.1 uncultured Dehalococcoidia bacterium | reverse complement strand
GAGAGCAGCGCTGGCGCTTCCACACAGGCAACGAGGTTTGGTCCTCGCCGGCGGTGGTGGACGGAGTGGTCTACGTGGGCAGCGACGACAGCTACGTCTACGCCCTGGATGCGGCGACGGGTGAAGAGCGCTGGCGCTTCCAGACGGGCGGCGCCGTCGGCTCCTCGCCGGCGGTGGTGGACGGTGTGGTCTACGTCGGCAGCCAGGATAGCCACGTCTACGCCCTGGACGCGGCGACGGGTGAGGAGCGCTGGCGCTTCCAGGCGGCCGACGCCGTCGGCTCCTCGCCGGCGGTGGTGGACGGTGTGGTCTACGTCGGCAGCCAGGATAGCCACGTCTACGCCCTGGACGCGGCGACGGGTGAGGAGCGCTGGCGCTTCCAGGCGGCCGACGCTGTCGGCTCCTCGCCGGCGGTGGTGGACGGTGTGGTCTACGTCGGCAGCCAGGACAGCTACGTCTACGCTCTGGACGCGGCGACGGGTGAAGAGAGCTGGCGCTTCCAGACGGGCGGCAGCGTTCGCTCCTCGCCGGCGGTGGTGGACGGTGTAGTCTACATCGGCAGCTACGACGGCTACGTCTACGCCATCACTGAGGAGTGATCACCTCTAGGGTGGGAGCCCGCGCGCCAGGTTCGCCGCTCGTTAGTATTCGGGGAACTTGACCCCTTCGAACCAGATGGCCACGGCGGTGGCGAAATCGGGCGGGTTGAAGTTGGCCTGGCCGTCGACGATGACGTCGAGGAGGGCGGGCTTGCCCGAATCCACCGCTCGCTTCAGGGCGGAGGCGATCTCCTTGGGGTTCTCCACCCGCTCGCCGTACCAGCCGGCGGCCTCCGCCATCTTATCGTAGCGCACGTCGGTGAAGTCCACCCCGATGTAGCGCTTGGCGAAGGCGCCGTCCTGGGCGGCCTTGATCATGCCGAAGGCCCGGTCGTTGTTCACAATCATGACCAGGTTCGTCTTCAGGCGGACGGCGGTCTCCAGCTCCTGGACGTTCATCATGAAGAACCCGTCGCCGCAAATGGCAAATACCGGCCGGTCGGGGCAGATGAGCTTGGCAGCGATCGCCTTGGGGAGGCCGTCGCCGCCCTGGCCGGAGTCGCCGGCCCAAAGACAGGTGCCCGGCTCGTAGATGCGGGTCAGGTAGTTGGTCCAGATGGTCGTGTTGCCGCCGTCGGTGACGAAGAGGGCATTTCGGGGGAAGAAGGCGCGGGCATCCTTCACCACGCGCAGGGGATGGATGGGGATCGCGTCGGAGTTGCCCAGGTTCTCGAAGTTCTGCAGCCAGGCGGCCTGGGTGGCTCGACACTGAGCCATCAGAGGGCCCTCCTCTCGCGGCTCGATCATCGTGTCCAGAACGGCGTGGATGTCCCGCACAACCGCCTTGGCGTCGCCGAGGATGGCCAGATCGACCTGTCGGTTCTCGCCCAGGCTCTCAGGGGCGGTATCGATCTGGATGATCGCCTGCTCGCCCGGCTTGCCCCACATCGGCGACTTTCCCCAGAAGTCGAAGGCCCCCAGGCGCGAGCCGATGACCAGCACCAGGTCGGCCTGGGAGCGGGCGAGGATGGATCCCAGCCCTGGAGGTATGAGGTACAGGGGATGATCCTCGGGGATGGTGCCGCGGGCGGTGACGCCGGTGGTCATGGGGCACGCCAGCAGTTCGGCCAGGGCGATGATCTCGTCGGAGGAGCCCGACCGCAGCGCTCCCCCGCCGGCGTGGATGACAGGGCTCCTGGCCTGGGCCAGCATCTCGGCTGCCTGCTTGATCAGTTGGGGGTCGCCGCTGGCGGCGACGGTGGCGCGATAGCGAGCGGGCGGCAGGATCTCGATGTCGTCTTCTTCGCCCTCTTCGAAGAGGACGTCCACCGGCAGGTCGAGGTGGACGGGCCCCGGCCGACCGCTGGTCGCCTGGCGAAAGGCCTCCTGCACCATCTCGGGGATTCGCTTCCAGTGGGAAACGACAGCGTTCCACTTGGTGATCGGCCTGAACAAACCGAGCTGGTCGCATCCCTGAGTGGAACCGTGGTCGGGATAGGATTTCCAGGTCTGGTTCTGGGCGGTCAGTACCAGGATGGGTATGCTATTGACATAGGCCTCGTAGACGCCGGGCACGAGGTCCACGGCTCCCGGGCCCACTGTGCCCACGCAGACGCCGACCTTCCCGGTCAGCCGCGAGTAGGTGTCGGCCATGTGGGCGGCTGCCTGCTCGTGGCGGGTCATGATGAACTCCAGCCCTTCTTCTCGACCGAAGCGGTGTATGGCGTCCAGAAGGGTGGTTAGCTGGCCGCCGGGGATGCCAAACACGAAGCGTACGTCCTCTTGCATGAGACATTTGACCAGGACATCAGCTCCCAATATCTTGCTCACAGCGTCCTCCTTCCTGCCCTCCAGATGATCGACAACTGAAGCGGGCTTGTCAAACAGCGGCGGCGGTCTCCGCCAGGGGCCTCAGGGGCTACCGAACGACCAGATGACTCCGTAGGGTTGGGTGACGAGGACAAGGACAGAGTCGAATTGCTTTAGTTGGGCGAGTTCGCTTGACCCCTCCTTGTCGGGGATGAACCGGAGCCAGGACTGGTCGGGCTTCAGAAGATAGATTATCGCAAACTGATCATTGATGCTTTCCGTGGCCGATTCTATGTCCTGCGGGAGGCCGCCGTAGCAGACGCTGTTCCATCCCGACCCCAGGCTGGCGCTTGTGAGGGCCGTGCTGGAGGTTTCCTGCTCCCAAATAGCGTCGCTGCTCATGAGGATGAACAGGGAGTCGTAGGGGCTGAGGGTTTTCAGGTTGCTGGCGTCCGGCCGGCCGGCGAACCACCTTTCGAACTGCTGATCGGGCCTGAGACGGTAGATGGCCACGGCGCTGTTCAGCACGTTGGCCAGAGCCACGTCGACGGGCCGCTGCGGTCCCCTGTAGCACACGCTGTTCCAGTTGCGCACGAGCGGAACGGCGGTGATGTTCACCGGCGGCGGCGGGCCCGGGTACAGCTCGGGGCCGAAGCCGGCGAAGAGGGCATCGGCATCGCCTTGGTAGGCGTCGGAGGTGATGCCTTCGACCACGGCGATGGGCTCATCGGAGGTGACGACCGCGGCTCCCTCGAAGTCCTCCGGTAGCAGGGCGTCGGTATGCTGGTCGAAGATCTTGGAGTCTGTCACGGTGTCGCTGAAGGACAGGGAGTCGCCCACCAGTTCGTTGCTGTAGTAGGTGACCTGGATGTTGGCGGTATCGCCGTCAGCGACCTGAACACGGAACCAGGAGTTCCAGCCGGCAGCAGCGTTGAGGGGGCCCTTCCAGCCGGAGTTTTTGTAGACCACCGGTAGCCAGACCTTGATCGAGGCCGTCGACTGGGGGATGCCGACGAAGGCACCGAAGGAGGCCTTCCCGGGGACGGCGGAGGCCATCGTTTGGACAACCGCCAGCAACTGCTCACCAGTGATGGTGGCCGAGCCCACGAAGCCGTCGGGCAGCTCAGCCTCCAGGGCCTGGTCGATGACGGTGGAGGCCTCCACCACGTAGGTCTTGCGAAGGGATCCATCGGGCTCGGGAAGGCGCTCATCGCAGCAATAGGTGACGCTCACCTCGGTCGACTGGCCGGGGTCAGCGGTGCTGATGGCGAGCTTGGTGTTCCAGGCCGTGGTTTCACCGAAGTTCTTGAATACGAGGGGTACGAGGACAGCGGTGGACAGGTCGCCTGTCCCCGAGGGGTCCCAGCCCAGGCCCTTGTAGGAAGCGAAGCTCGGCTGCTGGCTGCTGAAGATATCGGCGTTGGCCGCCAGCAGGGGAGCGGGGGTTGCCTCTTCGGCGTTGCTTACCGTCTCTACGATGAGGGAGCCCTCGAACTGGTCCGGGAGTTCCTCGGTCATGTTGGCCTGGTTGCGCAGGATGGTGCCTCCTGCTGGCAGGAGCTGGCCGCCATTGGGGCACTGGGGGTCGGCCACCGCATCGACCGCCGGCTCGCTGAAGGCCACTGTGCCGTCGTGGCTGAGATAGGTCATCTGCACACAGGCGATGGTGGATGTACTCACGTTCTGGATGGCGAAGCGCGTGTTCCATTCACCATCGGGTCCAAAGCGGCTGTAGATGAGTGGTAGGTAGACACGGCTGGAGCCGACTGAGAGGCCGTTGTCGGCACCCAGGGAGAGGGAGGGTCTCTCTCCGATGGACTTGAGGACGACGCTCTTTATCGGCTGGTCGGCGGTGATCACAGCAGAGCCCGCGAAGCCGGAGGGCAGTTCGGGCTGCTGGGCCTGGTCGAAGAGGGTGGAGGCGCCGGGAGCGAGATCGTCCACGCTGTCCTGGGCGACGCGGAGGCCGTCGGGGTCGTAGTAGTCGACGATGACCGAAGCGGAGAACAGGCCGGCGTTCTGCACCCAGAAGGAGCTGTTCTCCACCCCCAGGGTGTAGGGCTGGCCTACGGGCTGGGCCCTAAGGCCACGGGGGGGATTAAGGATGGCCAGGATCGCCAACAGCGAGAAGAAAGCACCAAGGCCTAGCGCTATCCAGAGTCGTCTCCTCATGGTCTACTGCATCTTCTTCCACAGCGAGACTTGATGCCTTATCGTATCCTGGCCACGTTGGCAAGTCAATTCTGCAAAAAAGGGGGAGGGGTGCTCCCAGCGGCCGGTAAGTCTGGGGAGCACCCCTGCGGAAGGAACGGACATTAATGTGCATCAAGGGGGTGGCTTGCACACAGGCGGTGAGCGCTCGGTTAAGGACAACAAGTCTATAGCCACAGACAGGTTGACTATTCGTTTCATCTCTTTCGTTCCTTATTTGGCTGACCGAACCGTTGCCTGGTCGGTCCGCTCACTATCACTGCCCGCTGTTATCGGTTGCCGTTGGTCAGACTAGGATAAGCCTGGGTTGTGCATCCTGGTCATTCCTTCGAGGCGAAGGAATGTAAGATTGCTGAGGGGATATGGAGAAAAGGGGGGTCGCTACCTCTTGGGCTGACGTCCCTTTTCGATCAGAACCCGGTGCGACAGTGCTAGGCTATCACCTCCCCCCTGCTGCGCCGTGCAGGCCCGCGACGGTGGGGGTGCGGCAGTCCACTGAGCGAGTCGTCTGGCACGGCAGTCCCTTGATGGGAGTGCCCCGAGAAGGAGCCAGCAGGGAGGATGGAGACCACAAGAGGGAACGCCGGAACAGGTCCCCCCGGTCGTGCCGTGGCCGAGTAGACCCCTGGCCGGGTTCCGGCGTTCACAGATGAGGCGTCGGTCAATTGTCCCAACCTCCTTCGGCGGCTCGGCAGCCATAGCCCTTCGGCTTTAGGCCCGAAGCTTTGCGCCTCGCCCTTTCGGGCGGTTTGCCTTTATCGGGAGTGTGGGCACTCCGCTCGACGTTGCCTGGTTAACATAACCAGGGTTACACAGATAAGACATCGGAATCGCTCATCCGTTACAGAGAATGCGTTCTAGGTTGGTAGAAAATCCTGGCTTCAGTGGTAGGAGAGATGAAGTGAGCGCTGTTTTGGTGGGGATGGGGGTGGGTGGCGCGCTTGGTTAGCGCAATCAGTGAACGATTGAGCTTGCTGCCAGCGCTTCGGGGAGCCGACGGGCTACTTCTTTTCCCAGATGAACTCGCAGATCGGGTCGCCGTTGGGGATCGCCTTGGTGAGGATCCACCTGTATTGTGGATTGATGACCTCGGCGATGCCATCGCATATGGGCTGGAAGGCGTAGCAAACATCAACGGGGAGGTTCTGGAACGGGCAGGCGGTAACCTGTTTCACCACTCTCTCCGGGCTGGCGTCGGTGGGCTTGCCCACAACCCGCAGCACCTGCTCCTCCAGCAGGTGGGTGATGGCGGAGAGGGCCAGGGCATCCTTGCCGGTGATACCCAGATCGGGTGCCAGGGAGGCGATCTCTCTTCCGAGCTGCTTGAGGGAGGGGTAGACGATCTTCTGGGCCTCCTCTGGACCAAACCTGTCCACCATGGCCTGCATCAGCGCGGCGGCGGCCTGACCCAGAAGGACCACCGCCTGCTGGTGGGCCACCTCTGGAGGCAGCCGTGGGACCTGCACTTCGGTCATAGTCTTCACATCCCTTCCGTGTTCTTCTGCGGGATCATTATATCCCAGGCCTATTCATACCCCACTTCCGGCGAGAGCGCGATGGTGCTCGGCAGGAAGGTCCCGCTGCCGCGGGCGATCTCCCGACCATCGGAGTCAACCAACACGGACTCCCCTATAAACAGGCGTGCAGAACGGTAGACTACGCGGCCAGTCGCCTTCATTTCCCCTTCCGAAATGGGGCGGGTGAAGTACAGGTTGAAGGAAGCGGTCAGCACAAAGACGTCGTCAACCAGCGAGTTGACGGCGAAGAAAGCGGCGTCATCGAGCGCTTTGAAGTACACCAGGCCGTGGACGGCACCGCCTGCGTGAAAGAACTCCGAGCGGACAGGAATGGTCACCTCCGCGCGCCCTTCGCTCACTCGCATCGTCGGGGCGTAGTACTTGTTCACCGGCGCCGAGGCATACAGCCGCTCCAGCTTTCGGTAATGCTCTTCCTTGGTCAACTCGTACCTCCTTCTACATGCGGCCAGAGCTGCGCGGACTGTGGACTTGATTGCGCCCCGGTGTGGCTCCATTGCTGGGGCCGTTATCGACGCTCGCCGCTGGCAGCAAGCATAAGGCCGAGGGAGCGATTCGCTACGGGTTCGGAAGTGGTGGTTTCTGGGTGGGGGCGAAGCCGTGGCGCATCGTGTTCTCAGTTACGGTGCGAGGCTCCATGAACTGCCGGAGGTAGTCGGGCCCACCGGCCTTGGAGCCGATGCCGGACATGGCGAAACCGCCGAACGGTTGGCGGGCGACCATGGCACCCGTGCAGCCGCGGTTGATATACAGGTTGCCGACTCGGAACCGCTGGCGGGCCAGCTCGATGTGAGAGCCGCTGCGGCTGTAGAAGGAGCCGGTCAGCGCATATGGGGTATCGACGGCGATCTCGATGGCTTCCTCCACGCTTGAGGCGCGCAGCACGGCCAGTACGGGGCCGAAGATCTCCTCCTGGGCGATGACGGCCTGTGGGTTCACCTCGCCGAAGATGGTCGGAGCGACGTAGTAGCCTCCGTCCTCGGGGGTTGTGCCCTGGAATAGGACGGGCGCCTCGCCCCGGCCGATCTCGATGTAGCGTTCGATTCCGGCCTTGGCCTCGTCGGTGATCACCGGCGGCACAAAGACGGCGGGGTCTTCGGCCGGCCCGACACGCAGGCTGCGGGTGGCCTCGACAACCCTTGAGAGCAGGTGGTCGTATATGGCGTCCAGGGCGATGACACGGCTGCAGGCGCTGCACTTCTGGCCGGCGTAGCCGAAGGCGCTCTTCACGATGCCAAGGACGGCCTGATCCAGGTCGGCGTTATCATCAACGATGATGGCGTTCTTGCCGCCCATCTCAGCGATGACCTTCTTGATCCCTCTCTGGCTCTCTTTCGTCTGTCCGGCCTTCTCCACGATCCACAGGCCCACCTCGCGGCTGCCGGTGAAGGCGATCATGTCCACGTCGGGATGCTCCACGAGCGTCGCTCCCAGCGCGCCGCCGGGCCCGGGCAGGAACTGGACTACGCCAGGCGGCGCTCCTGCGCGGCAGAGGATGTCGATCAGGCGGGCGGCGATCAGCGGCGCCGGCCTCGCCGGCTTGAGGATGACCGTGTTCCCGGCCACCAGTGCCGCCGTGAACATCCCGCAGGGGATGGCCAGCGGGAAATTCCAGGGGGAGATGATCGCCGCTACGCCGCGGGGCTGATAGCGGTAGTCGTTATACTCTCCGGGCAGGGAGAGCAACTCCTGGGGATCGCCCAGGGCGACCGCTTCGCGGGCGTAGTAATCCATGTAGTCGATGGACTCGCTGACATCGGCGTCGGCCTCCCGCCAGGGCTTGGCCTCTTCCAGGACCTCGATGGCGGCCAGATCATGGCGCTCGCGGCGCATGATGGCCGCCGCGTCGAACAGCACCTGTGCGCGCTCTCTTGCCGACCGGTCTCGCCAGGCTGGGAAGGCTTGTCTGGCAGCCTCGATCGCCTGGCGGGTGAGATCGATGTCCGCCTGTCCTACGTCGCAGATGATCTCGTCCGGGCGGGCCGGGTTCACGCTCGGCTGCCTATCGGAGCTTTTCACGTAATCGCCAGCCACGAGCGGGTCGCAGGTCTCGGGGAGGCGGGCCCTGAGCTGTTCGATGGCAAAGGCGAAATCCTGGCGCTCGCGCGTCGTGTGGAAGGCGGTATCGGGCACGTTGCGGAACGGACCGGGGACGTCGGTCGACCGGACACGGGGGATGGTCGCCGAGGGTGGTCCCGCGGCCGGCGTCACTGCCGGCGGGGCCAGCAACTCGGGGATGGGAGCTCTCTCCTCGAACAGCTCGAAGAGCCAGGACTGGCTGGAGGCATTCTCCAGCAGCCGTCGCACAAGATAGCCCATGCCGGGGATGAGCTCGCCCACCGGCGTGTAGATGCGCACTCGCTCGTAGGTGGCGATGGCTGCCTGCAGCGCCTCTGCCATTCCATACAGAAGCTGGAACTCGAGGGCACGAGGAGGTAACCCTCGCTGCCGCGCGGACACCATGGCGTGGGCGACGGAGCGCGCATTGTGGGTGCCGAAGGCGGGAAGCAGGTGAGGGTAGGCGTCGAGGAGGGCCTCCGTGCAGCGCTCGAAGTTGGCATCCGTCTCCGCCTTGCTCTCCAATACGGGGATGGGCCAGCCGTGCTGTGAGTTGACGATCCGCTCCTCATCCCAGTAGGCCCCCTTGACCAATCGGATTGTCAGTGGGGCGCCGCGGGCCTTGGCGAACTCCGCCAGGCCGCGCAGGTCATCGAGGGTCTCAAACAGGTAGGTCTGCAAGGCCACTCCCACGTGCGGGTAGCTGACCAAATCCTGCTCCGCCAGGAGGTCGCGGAGGATGCGCAGCGTCAGCTCCTTGTGCCCGTACTGCTCCATATCAACATTGACGAAGGCCCCGGCTTCCACGGCCCGGCGCATGATCGGACGAATGCGTTCACGGACCCGCTTACCGGTGTCGTCCGGCGCGGCCGAGTTGAACTGGGAGTAGAGCGACGTCAGCTTGATGGACACGTTGAGGCGGGGGACGGTGCCCCACGGCGCCTCGTCGAGGGCGGGGTTGGCGGGCCAGGTGCGGACGATCCGATCGAGCGTGTCGAAGAGCTCGAGATAGCGGGCCTGGTATTCGTCCGCTTCGGCCTCGCTCACCGTGGCCTCGCCCAGCAGGTCCAGCGAGAAGCCGAGGCCGTCGGCGTGCAGCTTCTCCAGGACGGGCACCGCTTCCTGGGCCGTGCGACCGGCTATGAAGCGCTGGCCGACCTCAAGGACGCTGCGCTGGACGAGATGGGCGAGGACAGGCCGGGTCAGTGCACTGGAGGCGAGGGCGGTGCTGATGCGGCGGGGTAGGAGGCCGAGGTCCTCGCCGCCGAAGTAGTCGCGGAAGTGGCTGACTATGGCTGCTTCGTCCTGGAGCATGGGGAACACGTCGACGAAGCGCAGCACCTGCGTCTTGAGGGCCTCCTCGGCCACCGCCCGACGGAGGAGCTGCTCGTACCACCACTCGCCCTCCCAAAGGTGGGGGCGATGGCGGTCCATCACTTCGATCAGGTCGCGTCCCAGACGGTAGATCTCTTGCTCGGTCTCGTGGCTGGTCGTCACTCTGCTTCACCCAAACAAAGGCGTCGAACGCCTACTATTGTAGTTTAGGCCGATTATACAATGACTTCCTATTAGGCGCGATTGTGCCGGCTATCTGCGGCTCTGTGAGTAAGACGCTTCTGAAAGCCAGGTGTTTCGGCGGCGGGCTTGTGGAGACAAGATGAGGTGGTCGCCTACGTCGCGAGGCGACCACCTGGCTGAATGGCGCTATCGGATTCTGACGCAACAGCAGGATCGGGACGGGCGTGGATGCGCCCGCCGAGACGGGGGAGAGCTCGCCGAGGGGCCGCGGGGTATTACTTCTCTTTGTCGCCCTTGAAGGGCTCGCGAAGGACGACCTTGACACCGGAGATGGTGCCGGTGACGACGTTGCGCACCTGCTCCACGGCGGTGTTGCTGACCTTGGCGGCACCCTTGATGGCGCCGCTGGCCGCTGCCGAGGCAGCCTCTTCGGCACTCACGCCCACCTCTTTGGCGCCCTGGATGGCTCCTTCCACGGCACCCTTGGCCGCCGATGCCATGTCGCCGCCCACGTCGCCGACGGCCTTCACTGCCGCCTCCGCGCTGGCGCTGATCGCCTCCGCCGAGCCGGTGGCGACCTCCTTGGTCCCTCTGATCACGCCGAGAACCGCATTCTTGGAGGCAATGCCCACGTCACCACCGACCTCCGCCACGCCCTTCACCGCCGCGCTGACCGTGTCGAAGATGAGCCCCAGCGTCTCGTTGGTGATGGCCCGCACGCCCTTGAGAGCGCTCACCAGAGTGCCGCTGACGGTATCGACCACCGCCTGGGCCACGTCCCCGACGCCGCGGATCGCGTTGATGACGCCATCCTTTACCGAATCAAATATGCTCTTTCTCTCCTCAGTCATCACAAGCACCTCCGCTCACTTGACCACTTACAGCCCATGCGATATTTGCGAATCTAGCTTAACGAAAGGCACCGACCTTGTCAAACGCCACGCTGAGGCGATCACAGGTGGGCCTTGTACCACTCGATGGCCTCGCCGCAGGTGCGCTCCATGCCCTCGCCTTCATAGCACTGGAAGTGGGTGAGCCCCTCCACGAGCAGGAACTTCTTCGGGTTGCCGGCGCGCTCGTACATGCGCTTGAGCTCGTCCGCCGGGCAGATGACGTCGTGCTCGGCGGCGATGATCAGCAGGGCTCGCGGCGCGATACGGTCCACCACCGATATCGGGCTGAACTCGAGATGCGCCTCCACGTACTGGAGGAGGATCTGCGTCTTGAGGTGGGGCATGGTCGGGAAGTGACGCTCGAAGAAGGCGATCATCTCCGGGTCGGGGATAATGGCGAAGGGGTCGACGTACATCCCCCGTCCGGTCAGCACCCGCTGCCTGCGGTCCTGCTCGATCCCCGCCCTCAGCGCTTCCACCTGCTGGGGGTTCAGGGCGCGGGTGGCGGAGGTGAGGCCGTCGGCGATGCCGATCTGGGCCACCACCGCCTTCACCCGCTGGTCGAAGGCCGCGGCGTAGACCGCCAGCCCACAACCGTAGGATGTCCCCCACAGGCCGATCCGCTGGGGGTCTACGTCAGACCGGCTGCGGACGTAGGTCACGGCGTTGCGGATATCCCCCACCTGCTCCAGGGCCAGCAACCGGCCCCGCTGGCCTTCGCTGGTGCCGAAGCCGCGGTAGTCGAAGGTGAGGGCGACCCATCCCTGGCCGGCGAACCGCTCGGCGTACGCCGGGAGGGTCTGCTCCTTGACGCCGGTGAAGCCGTGGGCCAGTACCACCGCCGGCCGTTGCTCCCCTTCCTTGCGGCCGTCGGGAAGGTACAGGTGCGCCGACAGCCGGCATCCCTCCGAGTAGAAGGCGACATCTTCTCGCTTCATGGTGCCTCCTCCGATTGAACGTCATCGACCCAATTCTGGGTTGGAGACCGGACAGGGCGGGCTCAATGTAAACAATACTAGAGTGAGCGCCGCAGAAACAGGGGTGACACCTAGAAGCGTGGCGCCGTGCGCACTACCGGAGTGGCAGCGCCTGGGTCCCTACGCCTGGCAGGCCGGGGATGCTACTTGTGACTCCGCCTATTACCGGCTCGTAGGCAAAGCACACAGCTCGCCGGAAGGCTGCCATACCATCATCGTTCCGGCTGAGCCATTGTCCCGGTCTAGCCAGGAGCTGGCGGCGAGGGCGGGCTGTTCCCGTGGCCGAAGGTGCTTCGGCTCTAGCTCAAGGGGGTCAAACTCGTAGCCACAGTCCTCGCAGGCATAGAAGGGCCCCCACATGTCGGACATCTCGAATAGAGGACTAGCACAATGGGGACAAGTCCCGGCGGAGATCAGCGCTGGGTAACGTATCGAAACCATTCCTTCCCCTTCCCGTGAACGGCCGAATGATGGACCGGTTTCAGGACGGCAACCCCCGTCTGGACGCAAGCCTGCATCAACCGCTGCATCCCCCCCGGCCTTCCACCTCAGGCTACCGGCACGCATGGCGAGCCTTGTCGGGGCTCACGTTGCGTGCACAACGAGAGACGCTAGAAGTCCTATGGATGTTACGAGGATCTGGCACTTAATGGCTTCATGTTGTGGAAATGGAAGTGGTCTGCCGCCCAGTGCCGGCCGTAGGCCGCGCCGCGCGTAGGCAGCGGTGGTAGTGATATACTGCTCTCCACAGCTTCTCAAGCTGAATCGAGAGCAGGGAGGCCGCGATGGGCGCCTTGTTCCTTCTTGTTCGCCTTCTGGTTGTCGCCTGGGCGGTGGTATCCGCCCTGTGGCTGTACGTGCTCGCCCAGCGATACAAGGGCACCCGTGCCTGCCCCTACGCTTGGCGCTGGATGCTGGACAACCTGCCCCGGCGAGTGATTCAGCCGGTGCGCTCGACGGTCGACAGCTTTCACGTAGCCAAGGGTCACACCGTCCTGGAGTTGGGCCCGGGCTCCGGCTATTTCAGCGTCGAGGTCGCCCGCAGGGTTGGCCCGGAGGGACGGCTGGTGTGTGTGGACATCCAGCCGAAGATGATAGACGCCCTTCGCCGCCGTCTGCTGCGAGAGGGGGTCGCCAACGTCATGCCGATGGTGGGAAATGCGTTGGCCTTGCCCCTGGCCGCTCGCTCGGTTGACCGCGCCTTCCTGGTCACCGTCCTGGGAGAGGTTCCCGACCGGCCGAGGACGCTGGCCGAGCTTCGGCGCGTGCTCAAGCCGGGCGGCATCCTTTCCGTCACCGAGACCCTGCCGGACCCCGACTATCAGTTCCCGGATGTCGTGCGCGATCTCTGCCTGGCGAGCGGCTTCAGGTTGGTGGAGCACCGTCGGCGGCTCCTGGGCTTCACGATGAACTTCGCGGCAGGCGAAGGGACTCCTGCTCCCTGACCCTGCGGGCGATGAACGCCCCCAACCGACGCGACCCCTGGCCGCTTCTGTGCTAGATTGGCATCCTGAGAGGGGCGGTGAGCAGCGTCTTCCCTGTCTTGGGTAGGCAACAGGAGGTTGGAAGTTGAGCACGCAAGTGGACCATGCAGCCAGGCTCAAGAAGATCCAGGCCGGGATGGATGAGCAGGACATCGATGTACTGATCGCCACCAGGCTGAGCACCGTGGGATACGTCTTCGGCGCCTTCGTTCCCTGGCGGGGCGTCGCCGTCATCCCCCGCGAGGGCGAGCCGCAGCTATACGTGGTGGGCCTCGATGCCGAACGCGTGAGGGACGATAGCTTCTTCAAGAACGTGGCCGCTGCCGCTCCCCTGCCGGGGATGGTCCTGTGGGATCAGATTGTCTCTTATCTCAGAGGCAGGGGGTTGGAGAAAGCGCGGATAGGGGTCGAGCTGGGCCATTCACCGATCAGGATAGAGACGTTTCTGCTGGCCAGCGAGTACGAGCTCCTGAGGGAGGCCTTCCCCCAGGCCACCTTCGAGAACGCCACCCACCTGCTGAACGAGATATTCATCATCAAGGATGAGGCGGAGGTCGAGTCCTTCAGGCGGGCGGCCGAGATCTGTGACCTGGGGTTGGGAGTGGTGCTCAGGGAGCTGAGGGTTGGCATGACGGAGACGGAGGTGGCAGGCATCGCCGAATACGCCATGCGGAAGGCCGGCAGCGAGCTGAACTGGACGTTTACCGGCGGCCAGGAGATAGGCTCCGGCCATCGAGCGGCCTACTACTGGGGAGGCTGCACTCCGCCTACCAGGAAGCTGATCGAGCGCGGCGACCACGTGGTCCTCGATTTGCACGCCATGTACAACCTGTGCCTGGGAGACCTGGCTCGCAATGCCATAATGGGTCAGCCCACGGCCGAGCAGCAGGAGCTATCGGACGTCTTTGTCGCTGCCTGCAACGTGTTGCTGGAGAACCTGAAGCCGGGGGCAACATACGGGGAAGTGGCGGACAAGGTGGATGCCTTCTTGGATAGAACGGGCTACAGGCAGTATGCTCTGCCGGGCTACGGCCATGGGATAGGCATACTGGGCAACGAATGGTTCCCGGTGGTGATGAATTCCGATGTGCCCTACGAGTCGAAGGGAGATCTGGTGCTCCAACCGAACATGATAGAGATCGCCGCCCTGGTGCTGAACAAGCCGGGGGTAGGAGGGCTGCGGATGGAGATGGCGGTGCTCATAACCAGGGACGGGAACGAGCCGTTGAACAAGATGCCCTTCGAGCCGGCGATCATCGAGCGGTAGCCGTTAGAGCGGGCAGGAAGGGAGCAGGCCATGCGATTCGCCGTGCTGGGCGGCGCAGGAGACATGGGCAATGAGGCAGTACGCGCCCTCGCCAATCGCCCGGATGTGAGCGAGGTGATGGTGGCCGAGCTCAACCTGGCGGCGGCAGAGGAACTGGCCGCCGAGCTCGGCGGCCCCGTGCGGGCCTGCCGAGTGGATGCCACTGACCACCAGGCGCTGGTGGAAACCATCCGCGGTTATGACGTGGCCCTCGGTTTTGTCGGCCCTTTTGTCTACTTCGAGGGGCCCGTGGCCCGCGCGGCCATCGACGCTGGCGTGCACTACGTTAGCATCGCCGACGACTACGAGGCAGCACGGGAGGCTCTGGCGCTGGACGAGGCGGCCAAGAAGGCGGGGGTGGCGGTGCTCACCGGCCTGGGCAACTGCCCCGGCCTGACCAACCTGGTGGCCAAGAAGGGGGCCCAGGCCATGAGTCAGCCTCGGCGCATCCACATCGCCTGGTTCGGCGGCGCTGACGATGCCGGCGGCTATGCCAACTATCGCCATGCAGTGCACATCTTCTGCGGGAAGGTGCCCTCCTTCCAGGGCGGGCGAGAAGTGCTGGTTCGCTCCGGCAGTGGCAGAGAGATAGTGCAGTTCCCGCCGCCCTGTGGTCGCCTGCCGGTCTACCACACCGGTCACGCCGAGCCGGTTACCATCCCCAAGAATATCGCCGGCCTGGAGACGGTGACCCTCAAGGGCGGCATTTGGCCGGGCTGGCTTGCCCGGGCGGGCATCCTGCTGGAGCGCGTGGGCCTGGTGCGCGGCGACCGAAGTCAGAAATTCTGGGCCGACTTCTTCTATCGCCTTCTGCCGCGGCTTCCGAGCGGGAAGTGCACCGTATCCGGCTTTCGGGTCGACGTATACGGGGAGGAGGACGGCCGCCAGGCGCACCGCTGGTACACCTGCGTAGGGCGGATGAAGTGCATCACCAGCATCCCGGCTGCCCTGGGGGCGGTGATGCTGGCCAAGGGCGAGATCAGCGAGCGGGGCGTCTTTGCCCCGGAGGCGGTTATCGACCCTGCGCCTTTCCTGGCCGAGCTGGAGCCGCTCGGCGTGAAGATCGAGGAGCACGAGGGGTAGAATCCCAAAGCGCTGTTCGACGGTCAAGGAGGCATTGCCATGGGGACGGTGATGGATCTGGCGGAGAAGATGTGGAGCGGGGAGGTCACCACTGATGAGCATCACGCTTGGACCCCCGTTGGCGACATCGAGGAGATCGCGGAGAGGGCGATCTTCTACCGCTCCTTCGCCAATGTAACCGCCTTCGAGACAGAAGATGGCCTCGTGCTGATAGACACCGGTGCTTACTTCAACCAGAGGCAGACCTTCCAGTCCATTCGGTCGTGGTCGAAGGCGAGGCTGAACACCGCGGTCTACACCCATGGCCACGTGGACCACGTCTTCGGCGTGCCCCCGTTCGCTGAGGAGGCCGGTGAGCGCGGCTGGCCACGGCCGCGGGTGGTCGGCCACGAGGCGGTCGCCGCTCGCTTCCAGCGGTACATCCTGACGGCTGGCTACAACAGCATCATCAACACGCGCCAGTTTGGAGCCGATGCCTTGAAGTCGACCAGGGGCAGCGAAGTGGTGTCGCCGCCCACCATCCAGTGGCCGACCGAATACACCTACCCCGACACCACCTACGCCCGTTCCCTGGTGTTGACGGTGGGTGGAGAGCGGTTCGAACTCTATCATGACCGCGGGGAGACGGACGATCACACGTGGGTATGGGTACCTGACCGGAAGGTTCTCTGCCCGGGTGACTTGTTCATCTGGGTGGTGCCCAACGCCGGCAACCCCCAGAAGGTGCAGCGCTACCCCTTGGAGTGGGCGCGGGCCCTTCGCAAGATGGCGGCGCTGGAGGCGGAGGTGCTTTCGCCGGGGCACGGCGTGATCGTGGTCGGCAAGGAGCGGGTGCAGCAGGCCCTGACCGATACCGCGGAGTTCCTGGAGTCGCTGCACGATCAGACAGTGGCCTTGATGAACCAGGGCGCGACTCTGGATACCATCGTGCACACGGTCCGCCCACCGGCTCACCTCGAGGGCCGGCCCTACCTGCAGCCGGTCTACGACGAGCCGGAATTCATAGTGAGGAACATCTGGCGGCTATACGGCGGCTGGTACGATGGCACGCCCTCGCATCTCAAGCCGGCGCCGGAGGCACGGCAGGGAGCGGAGATCGCCCGTCTGGCCGGTGGGGTGCGGCCCCTTGTCGAGCGCGCTCGACAGCTGATGGCCGACGGGCAGTGGGCTATGGCCAGCCACCTTGTTGACTGGGCGATGGCGGCCGATCCCGACAACGCCGAGGTGCACGCGGTGCGGGCTGAAGTCTACTCCCGTCGCGCCGACGAGTCGCGAGCAACCATGACCCGCGGAATCTTCCGAGCGGCGGCGTGGGACTCGCGGGCGGCGCTCGGAAGCCTAGAGGTACAAGACTAGAAGGACACTGAGCATGCCAGAGATTTCTTGTAACGACGTTCTATTGACAATGGCTGTCTCGACGATAAGATGGGGGCTAAGCAATGGGAGAGGAGGGATTGTACAGGTAACTTAGCATTTATCTGCTCGTCACAGGGATTGGGGCAGAGGTGGAGAGAGTTGGGATCGTCCTTGGGTGGTGCAGAGGCAATATCAACGGCTATCGTCATTTTGTTCTTCATGTAATCCCCGAAGCAGCTCCTAAGGACGCCCCGCGTATCTCCCGCCTCTTGCCCGAGCATCTGTGATGTTGACGCCCGCCATTTGGTGAGCGGGCAGTTGGGTTGCGCTTTTGTGCGCTCGGCCAGAAGGAGGGGACCGCTGGAAGGGCAAGCGGCCAACGCGTGCACGCCTGCTGACGCGCTTGTCTACTGTCAGCAACTCGCCGTGAGCCACTACGAGAACTTCACCGTGGCCTCCTGGCTGCTACCCAGGGCGCTTCGCCAGCACGTCTATGCCGTCTACGCCTTCTGCCGCCACGTGGACGACCTCGGCGACGAAGCCCCGGGCGACCGGCTGAAGCTGCTGGACGACTGGCAGGCCGACCTGGAGCGCTGCTACGACTCGACGCCCAGTCATCCCATCCTCGTGGCCCTCCAGGAGACCATTCGCTGTTTCGCGATCCCGCCGCAGCCCTTCCTGAAGCTCATCGAGGCCAACCGCATGGATCAGCGGATAAGCCACCATCGCACCTTCCAGGAGCTCCTCCACTACTGCGATCACTCCGCCAACCCCGTCGGCCACCTGTTCCTGTACCTGTTCGGCTACAGAGACCCTGAGCGACAGGGGTTCGCCGATGCTACCTGCACCGCCTTGCAGCTCACCAACTTCTGGCAGGACATCGCTGTCGACCTGGACAAGGGCCGGGTGTACATACCGCAGGAGGACATGGCCCGCTTTGGCTACTCCGAGGAGGAGCTGAAGGGCGGCATCGTAAACGAGAGCTTCCGCGTTCTTATGGCCTTCGAGGTCGACCGGACAAGGGAGTTGTTCGCCAAGGGGCTGGGCCTGCTGGACATGGTGGACGGCCGTCTGAGGGTGGACGTCAAGCTGTTCAGCCTGGGCGGCCTGGCTGTCCTGAAAGCGCTGGAGAGGAACGGCTACGACGTCTTTCGGCGAAGGCCGCGGCTCTCCCGCTGGCAGAAGGCGGGCCTCTTTGTCCGCGGCCTCCTGCCTGGCCGGCCGAAGGTGAAAGCCGGGAGGGTGTGAGTGGTGGAGGGCTCATTGCAGGCGGCCTATCGATACTGCCAGGAGCTGGCCAGGCGGGAAGCGAGGAACTTCTACTACGGCTTTGTTCTCCTGCCGCCTGAAAAGAGGCGGGCTATCTACGCCGTCTACGCGTTCGCCCGGCGCTGCGATGACATTACGGACGATAGCCTGGAGCCGGCGGAGAAGGTCCGACGGCTGGCTGAATATCGTCGCTGGTTGGGGCAATGCCTGGACGGGCATCCCTTTGGGCCTGTCTTCCTGGCCCTGCGGGATACAACCCTCCGATTCCGTATTCCGTCCGAGTACTTCTGGCAGCTCATCGACGGCGTGGAGATGGACCTGACCGTGCGTCGCTACCCCAACTTCGCCGAGCTGCGCCGCTACTGCTACGGCGTCGCCTCTACCGTGGGGCTCATCTGCATCGAGGTCTTCGGCTATCGGGACGGCGAGCAGGCCCGCCAGCACGCCGAAGACCTGGGCATTGCCTTGCAGCTTACAAATGTCCTGCGGGATATCCGCGAGGACGCTGAGAGGGATCGCATCTACATCCCCCAGGATGAGATGGAGCGCTTTGGCTGCTCGGAGACCGAGATCCTTGACGGCATCGCCAGTGAAGCGTCCGTGCGCCTCATGCGGTTCCAGGTTGAGCGAGCGCGCGAGTACTTCGAGCAGGGACGGAGGCTGCTGCCTCTGCTCCCTCGCCGCTCCCGTGCCTGCACGGCCGTCCTCCAGGGGATCTACAGCCGGATCCTGGAGCGCATCGAGGCCCGTCCGTCCGCTGTGCTGCGAGAGCGAGTCAGCCTGAGCGGCGGCCAGAAGCTGGCCCTGGCCGGCCGGGAGCTTGTTCGGAGCCTGATGGCATGAGTGAGGGAGAGCGGCGGGTGGTCATCATCGGTGGCGGTCTCGCCGGCCTGACGGCGGCCTGCGGGCTGGCGGATCGGGGATACAGCGTCGCCCTCGTCGAGCGGCGGCCCTCGCTGGGCGGGCGTGCCTGGTCCTTCTCCCCCCCTCAGGGGCAAGGAGAGGTGGACAACGGCCAGCACGTGTTCCTGAAGTGCTGCACCTACTACATCCGCTTCCTCCAGAAGCTGGGCGTTTGGGACAAGGCCCACATGCAGAAGCGGTTGCGGGTGCCCGTCATCGATCCCCACAGGGGGGCCAGCAGCCTGGAGAGCTCTCTCTTGCCCGCTCCCTTCCATCTCCTGCCTTCCTTCCTGCGCTTCCGGCATCTCTCTCCTCTGGACAAGGCGCGGGCGGCCTACGCCATGCTCTCTATCCGCTTCAGCGACCGGACGAAGAACGACGGGCTCGATTCGATCAGCTTCCATCGCTGGCTGCGGGAGCACGGCCAGAGCGAGGCGGCCATCGACCGCTTCTGGAACCTGATCGTTCTGGCTACGCTCAACGATGACGTGCGAATGGTCAGCGCCGACCTGGCGCTGATGGTCTTTCAGGAGGGTTTCCTCAAACGGGCCGATGGGGCCAACGTTGGCTACGCGACGGTAGGGCTCACCAGCCTGATCGGCAGGGAGGCTCGTCGCTACATCGAGGAGCGGGGCGGCCGTGTCATCCTGGGCCAGGGGACGAAAGAGCTCCTTCTGGAGGGGGAGCGCATAGCGGGCGCCAGGCTGGCCGACGGCAGCATCCTGCGAGGGCAGTGGTATGTGTGCGCGGTGCCTCACCAGATGCTGCTCGCCGTCATTCCGCCCAGCCTTCGGGAGGACCCCTTTTTCCGACGGGCGCGCGAGTTGGCCACAACCCCCATCATCAACATCCACCTGTGGTACGACCGGCCGGTCATGGCTCTCGACTTCGCCGCCTTCATCAACAGCGAGGCGCAATGGGTGTTCAACAAGAGCAAGATGTGGCACCTGGCCGGCGACGGGCAGTACCTGGACATCTCCCTCAGCGGCGCGCGGCAGTACATCGACCTGCCCAAGGAGGAGCTGGTCGAGCGCTTTGCCCGCGAGCTTCGCAGGCTGTTCCCCAAGGCTCGCCGGGCGCGGCTAGAGCGCTGGCTGGTGGTGAAGGAGCGGCAGGCCACGTTCGCTGCTGCGCCGGGCTCCGCCAGATACCGCCTGCCCTGCCGTACGCCCATCGAGAACCTCTTCCTGGCGGGCGATTGGACGGCCACGGGATGGCCGGCGACCATGGAGAGCGCCGTCCGCAGCGGCGTTGCCTGCGCCGAGGGGATAGCGCGCCTGGCGTCTCGGCCTGAACAGAGAGGGGGTGATCAACAGGGCTTGGAAACTACTACCGAGGGCTCAGAGAGAAGCAATTTTCGTTTATCATCCATCGGGGGCAAGGCATGAAGATCAAGAAAGCCAAAGCCCTAGGCTTCTGTTTTGGAGTGCGCCGAGCCATCGAAGTGGTGGAGCGAGGGGTGGAGGAGTACGGGCCTATCGACAGCCTGGGCTCAATAGTGCACAATCCGGAGGTAGTTAAACGCCTGGCTGCCAAGGGCGTTAGCGTAGTGGACGGACTGGAGCGCATCCGGAAAGGCACGGTTGCCATCACCGCTCATGGAGCGAGACCGGAGGTGATGCATGAGGCGGCGGCGCGAGGGCTGCGCCTGATCGATGCCACCTGCCCCATCGTGCGCAAGTTGCAGAAGATGGCCCAGCGTCTGCAGGGCGATGGCTTCCAGGTGTTGATCTACGGTGACGCAGATCATCCGGAGGTGCAGGCTGTCCTCGCCTGGACCAACGGCGATGGCTGTGCCTTGCAGGACCCGGAGGCGCCGCTGTCGCTTCACGGACGGAGGGTGGCCCTCCTCGCGCAGACTACCAAGAGCGAGGAATCCTTCACTGCTTTCGTGGCCAAGTTCATGACCAAAAACATCGGCTGCATAAACGAGCTGCGGGTCATAAACACCACCTGTCCGGAGACCGAGGAGCGTTACCAGGCGGCACGTGGGTTGGCCGAGGAATGCGATCTCATTATCGTTGTAGGGGGCAGGAATAGCGCCAATACCCGCAAGCTGGCCGAGACCTGCATGGCTACCGGCGTGGAGACCCGGCAGGTGGAGACGGCGGCCGAGATCGACCCTGCCTGGCTGGCGGGCAAGGAGTCGGTGGGGGTGACCGCCGGCGCTTCTACCCCCGACGAGTCCATCGAGCAGGTTGTGGAGCGCCTTCAGGAGCTGGCCGGCGAAGATCGCAAGCCGGTGAGCGAACAGAGCGAGCAGAGCGAGGAACAACGGGAGGCCGTAATGGGCGTGAAGTTCTCCTTTCGCAGCTTTACGATTCGCACGGACAAGGGGCCCCAGTTCATCGACGTCACCGATCAGGTCGCCGGCCTCGCTCAAGAGTCAGCCATCCAGAACGGATTCGCCATCGTCTTCACTCGCCACACGACGGCGGCCATTCGCATCAACGAGAACGAGCCCTTGCTCCTGCGTGACATGGAGGACTTCCTGAGGAAGGTCGCTCCTGCCCATATGCACTACAACCACAACGACTTCAGCCGTCGCACAGTGAACATGAACGACGGCGAGGAACCCAACGGTCACTCCCACTGCCAGCAGTTGCTCCTGGGGGCGAGCGAAGCCGTCCCTATCGTCGATGGCCGGCTCCTACTGGGACAGTGGCAGCGCCTCTTCCTGGTGGAACTCGACCGGGGCCGAGAGCGGGAGGTCGTGGTTCAGCTAGTGGGAGGCTAGGTTGGCACTGCCCAGCCTTTTCGCCCGCTATCGCAGCGAGCTGGGGGGGTATCTCCGCTCGGCCCTGCCGGAGGGGAGCCCGGCGCTGCTCTATCGCATGATGCGCTACCACCTTGGTTGGGAGGACGAGCAGGGCCGTCCCCTGGCTGGAGAGGGGGGGAAGGCTCTCCGCCCCACTCTCTGCCTCTGGGCCTGTCAGGCAGCGGGCGGCGACTGGCGAACCGCTCTACCGGCGGCCGCTGCCCTGGAGCTGGTGCACAACTTCTCCCTCGTGCATGACGACATCCAGGATGCGGACAGAGAGCGGCGCCATCGGCCGACGGTCTGGGGCGTGTGGGGCGAGCCCCAGGCGATCAACGCCGGCGATAGCCTGCTGATCCTGGGCCGTCTTGTCACCTTGCGATTGGGGGAGAGAGGTGTGGCTCCGGCCAGGGTGATCGAGGCCTGCCGCGTGCTGGACGAGGCCTGCCTGACGATGATCGAGGGGCAGTGCCTGGATATCGGCTTCGAGGATCAGCGGGAGGTGAGCGTGGAGGCCTACCTGGACATGATCGCCAGGAAGACGGGCGCTCTGCTGGGGGCCTCCTTTCATCTGGGCGCTCTGGTGGCCGTCGATGACGAGCCGCTGGTCGAACGGTTCACCCGCTGTGGCCAACTCCTCGGGCTGGCCTTCCAGATCCGCGATGACATCCTGGGTGCGTGGGGCGCGGCCGATGTTACCGGCAAGCCGGTGGCGGCCGATATTCGCCGCCGCAAGAAGTCGCTGCCGGTGGTCTATGCCATGGCGGCGGCTGAGGCTGCCGAGCGCGAGCAGTTGCTTCGGCTCTACAGCCAGGGAGCGCCGAGCGAGGAGGAGGTAGGCATTGTGCTCGAGCTGCTGGACAGGCACGGGGCCTACGACTACTGTCAGCAGATGGCCCAGGAGCGTGTTGAGCAGGCCCTGGCGGAGCTGGCGCCGGTGGACATGGATCCGACAGCCCGGCGCGAGCTGGAGGAGGTGGCCAGCTTCCTGCTGGAGCGAGACTTCTAGGCGGGTGGCGAGCGGACCGACATCGAGGGGAGTTGCATGGCCGGACAACCTGTGGAGCTGACTCTGAGGCTGACCCGCTACCTGGTGGAGAGCAAGATCCGTCGGCGGCGCCGCTTTCCCCTGACGATGATCCTCGAGCCGCTGGAGAAGTGCAACCTGGCCTGCGGGGGCTGCGGCCGCATCCGGGAGTACGCGCCGGTCATCGACCGGATGATGACGGTGGAGGAGTGCCTGGCCGCCGTGGAAGAATGCGGGGCGCCGGTCGTCTCCATCGCTGGCGGCGAGCCCTTGATGCACCCCGACATCGACCGGATCGTGGATGGCATCGTCCGCCAGAGGCGCTTCGTCTACCTGTGCACCAATGGCCTGCTCATGAAGCGAGCGCTGACAACCTTGAGCCCCTCGCCTTATCTCGCCTTCGTCGTCCATCTGGATGGCCTGCGCGAAACCCATGACCAGTCGGTCGGCCGCCAGGGCGTCTACGACGTGGCGGTCGCCGCCATTCGGCTGGCGCGGCGGGCAGGCTTCCGAGTCTGCACCAACACCACCCTGTACAACGGCGTCCAGCCGGGGGAGTTCCAGGCGCTGTTCGCCATGCTCACCAGGATGGGCGTCGAGGGGATCATGG